>CAYXVB010000057.1:0-9059 GCA_964467785.1 uncultured Bacteriovoracaceae bacterium | reverse complement strand
GTTTTGAGGCCGAAAGGGCGACTCAGCAACAACAGGACGAATCTTCTCGCGTCTGCACCGAAGCGCAGGCCCGAGAAATCGAAAAGATCGCCCGAAGCCAGCCGCATCGCATCGAGCGCATCGAGCGGCGCCAGGAAAACCGCTCGCCTCCGCCACCCCTGATCACGAGCTCGCTCCAGCAGGCCGCCGGTATGCGCTACCGGATGTCGCCCAAAAAAACGATGCAGCTCGCCCAGGAGTTATACGAGGGGGTGGGAGGCAAGGGCCTGATTACCTACATGCGCACCGACGCGGTGACGTTGAGCCCGGAATTTGTATCCGAAGCGCGCGATTGGCTGCGCCAAAACGCACCCGAAGCGCTCGCCGAGCGAGCGCCCACCTTTCGCTCTAAAGCGGATGCCCAAGGCGCGCATGAAGCGATCCGCCCCACATCCGTCGAGCTCACTCCCGAAAAAGCCGCCTCAATCCTCGCCCCTGATCAGCTTAAAGTCTACACCCTGATCTGGGAGCGCGCGATCGCCAGCCAATGCCGTCCCGCCCGCCTCGACCGCACCGAAATCGATCTCCGCGCCGGCTCCACGCGCTGGATCGCCCGCGGCATGCGCATCGAGAGTTCCGGTTACTTGCGGTTCTGGCAAAACGTCCAGGACGAAGTGACTCTGCCCTCCGGATTGCGCGAGGGCGACTCGCTCGCGCTGCGGGAGATCCGCGTCGAAAAGAAAACCACCGAGGCGCCCCCGCGCTATAGCGAGCCCAAGGTGATCCAGCTCATGGAAAAGCTCGGCATTGGCCGTCCCAGTACCTACGCTTCGACGATCGCGACTTTAAAAGACCGCGAGTATGTCCAACTCGACGGTTCCGTGCTCGCGCCGACGGCGCTTGGCCTCGCCACCGACGAAGCCCTCGCTCGAGCGATCCCTGAGCTCGTCGACTCCGCCTTTACCGCCCAAATGGAGGGACGCCTCGATGAGATCGCCCAGGGCAAGCTCGACTGGGAACGCTATCTCTGCGATTGGAACGAGAGCTATCTCCTCCCGGCCCTCGACAAAGCACTTGCCGCGCTCGTCGGCGTCACCCGCGTGGCGAACAACTCTGCTCGTTCGTCCCAGAGTCGCGCATCCCGTGGTGGCAAGAAGCGGTTTAGGCGCTCAAAAAAAGGGCGCCAGCCTCGGCCGCCGGAGCCATCCTGCAGGCTGGGGCGGCTCCTCAGTGCAAGGAGGGGCACGGAGCGCTCGTGCAGCGGATCTCCAAAAAGGGGGCTCCCTACTGGAAGTGCGCTCACTCTGGGTGCGAGAGCTGGTTTTGGCCGGGGACAAGTGAGGCGAAGGGGCTCGCTCAGCGGTGGAGCTAGCGCCTTTAACCCTGTCGACGATTTCCACGATGGATCAAGTTTTCGATCTTCTATCCAAGACACGCTGCAGTTTGCCAGTGCGCGCGTTTACCTTGAGATCGGCGGGGGCGCACCATTCCACGCGGGGAAAGCCGATCATTTCGTCATCGACCAGATCCTGAAGCATCGGCCGGGCATTCAATAGCGCCTCCACGAGGCGAGTCGTGCGATTTTCCCGTGGCTGCGGACTTCCGATTCTGAGGGTCAGCACGTCCTTTTGGTCTTCGTGAGTGACAACGATTTGAAAGCCACTGAGATCTTGAATTCCTTCCGACGTCGCCCATTCGTTAATGAAGATCCGTAGGTCATCGTAATACAGGGACGCCGGGCCGACTCGCGCCGCCTCTTCTGATCGTCCAAGCAGCATGAACTTGCGATGGGATGTCCCCGGGGGATCGATCCAATAGGCCCGATCGCCCACCGGATAGCGGATCAAGGGCATCAGTTTTCGCGTCAGATTGGTGAGAAGTAGGCGCCCTGGACGAGCGGGCTCTTCGATAGGCTCATGAGTCGCCTCATCCACGATTTCCATGATCGTAGCGTCTTCAAAACAGCGATGTTCGCCCGCGGCACAGTCTGAGTCCGCATAGCCGAGAAGTCCGCCATCCACGCTCGCGTATCCGATCGAGTGAAATTGGGCAGCTGGAAAAACGCTCTGGAGGAATCGAGCCTGGTCCTCGTACAGCGCTTCTCCACCAAACAAGATTCGCCGCACTTGAGGGAACTTTAATCCCTTTGCTTGGATCGAATTCGCCAGCGAAACGAGCGTCGTGGGAACCCCGGCCAGAACATTGGTGTCGATCTCCTGAAGCGCATGCACGATCGAGTCGACCGGCGCCGATCCAGAAAGCGGCAAAATGACGCTGGGGCAGGAGGCCCGCTCCAGGCTTCCGTGGATGAAGAGAAACGAGGCGTAAAGGTCGCCTGCGTAGAAAAGATTCGCAACGCGATCGCCTTTTCGAAGTGCGCTCTGACTCATGCCCCAGCCAAAAAGCTCAGTGAACGAAGCCCATTCCTCGCGCGTGTAGAGAGAGAATTTGGGTCGCCCCGTGGTCCCGCCGCTCTTAAAAACCAGCGCGTCGCTCACTTCCGAAGTCAGTACTCGGTTGCCCTGCGGAAAAGTATTGGCCTTCCAAAACTCAGTTTGATCCAAAATCGGGTAAGCTTCCAGACGGTACGTCCCCTCAGGCACTTTTGCGAAGGCCTGACGGTAAAAAGGAGACTGGGCTCGGGCGGTTTCAAGGATTTCTTGGATCGAGTATATTCTTGCCATCGGCTGGGTCACTCAGTGATTTTGGTTTATTGGCCTGGAATCGATCACGTGCCGAAGCTTTCCGCTCCCCGCAGTTCGCTCCAGGTCCTTCGACTCCACCCCAGTCACTTGGAAGTGAAGGGTGCGGTCGTGCTCTACGACTTCCCGCAGATCAGGATACGCCGCGAGACAAGCGCTACGTAAAGTCTCGGTGTTGATCGCGTCGGCTGAAGAGGTTGAGGGGCTCGCTCTGAGGTCCAGGCGATCTAGGACGTCCCTTGAAATCACCAGCTGGAACTCTCCGACTTGGTCGCCCAATATCGCGGCGAACTTCTCGTAGCTCAAGAACACTCCGCCGGCTCGGAATACGTCTCCATAGCGGCCTAACAGCTCGAAGCGGGAAGTCTGTCTTCCGCACGGGCAGGGCCCCGGCACTAGCCTTCCCAGATCGCCGATTTCGTATCGCAACAGCTGCTGTCCATGGCGGATCCTTGAGCTAAAGATCAACCTTCCCACTTCGCCGGGTTCGGCTGGCGCGTCTTTATCCAATCTGAGGATCTCAAGAATCTGCAAACGTTCATGAAGGTGGTGCACCGATCCTTCGCAACTGACGCATTGAAACCCGATTGGCCCGATGTCATTGCTTCCGTAGGTGGCCGACCGGATGACCGAGATCCCGAATCGTTCCTGAATCCGACGGCGTTGCGAAAGCGTGAAGTGCTCGCCCCCATAGAAGATCTTCTGGATGCCGCCCCCTTGCTTTCGGTATTCGTTAAAGAGCGCCTCATTTTCGACAAGGAGATTCCAGATGTAGCTGGGCATTCCCAAGAGGGTATTTACTTTGCAACGCACTATCCATTGTCCGACCAGCTTCAGATCAGGCAGGGCCGCGATCGGGATTTGGACGGCCCGAAGTTGAGAAAGGATGGAAAAAAAGCTCAAAAAACCGCCATAGAGCCCGCCGGCAAAAAATAAATTTGCTGAGCGATCTCGGGCCGGATCCAGTCCCGCCGCAAGCAGCCCTTGCGAAGCCAGCTTCATCTGGACGTCGTAATCATCATAGCTGAAAACCGAGAGCACGGGCTCTCCGCTCGAGCCGCCGCTTTTGAAGTAAACTTGCGCTTCTTCGGTTGGAATCAAGGCATTTCGCTGCGCGACTTCCTTTTTTCCGATGATCGGCAGTCCCTTGAGTGCTTCGACTTCCCAGGCCCGTTCAGGGCTTTCGATAGAGCGCTCATTGAGCGCGGAAATCCCTTGGGGCAGTTCGGGGTAGGCGACGCTAACACGCCGGGTAAATCTCTGAAGCGCGTAGACCTCGTCATGCGGCTCGCCAATATACCCGGATACCATCTGTCCGACCCGCGTGATTCGCAAAGCCCCTGCCTGGAAGAAGAGGTCGGTCAGTTCGGACAGCTCGCTCGGTGGGCACTCGAGTCCGACGGTCTGCAAATAGCGGCGGAAGGGGCGCAAGAGCTCGACAATTTGACTGCGGCGCAGCTTCTTTACGCGGATGGATCGAAACAGCGGCGAGGCCTGTAGGAGATTCATCTCGTCGATAAAGATCCTCCAGTGTCCTCCCGTATCCTGAAGCACCGCGGGGTGCCGCGTGTTCCTCAAGGCCTGCTCGGTTTCGGCCATCAGAACTGTGTGGCTGATTTCGGCCCGTTCCGCCTGACCGGGCTCCAAACGTGGAATGGTGGGACTCAGTTCCTTCAGGCAATCGCCCAAGGACGTGGCGAACGAAAACAAGGTTTCGTCCGAATCGGTCTCCAAATAGACGATCTGGGGACTGGAGCAAGCCTGCTGCTCTAGATTGCAAATTTCGCGAGCAAGCGCGCGGATCGCCGTATTCTCCGAAAGCCTGCTCTTCTCGAAATAGGCAAAGGAGATCTTATGGCCCCAGGCAATGAACCGGGCGCTCGGCGGGGCCAGGGAGCGTACGGCCTCAATTGCCTCTTCTCCGCCCCAAACGGAAACGCCGTCCGCCTCTTTAAGGATCGCCCCTAGCAGATCTTTCCGGCGGGAGGAAATCGCCACGACAGCCACGAGGTCCTTGAGCAGGCCGGAGGGGTCATGTTGGATCAAGGCCTCCGCGCACCGCTGGGTGAAGAGGGCGTCAGCGTGATCGGCGCTGCCTACTTTGACGATGTTCAAGTTGCCGCAAAGCAATCCCTCGATCAGCGCCAAAAAAGGCAGATTGAGCGAGTTAGTGGGGGAGATATGAACTAGCAGTCCAAGTGCCGTCCACGATTCGAAGATCTCCACTCTGGGATCGATCCTCTCCAAACGGAAAGGAAAGACCGTGGCGCTGCCCATTCCCAGCTCTCGCCGGAGCTTGGTCTCTAATTCCGAACGCTGAAGAAAGGTGGCGAGCTCCTCAAGGATCGCCCCTGCGGCGCGATCCGATTGATCCTGATCGAAATTATCCACGCCGTGCCGCAAAATGCGGATCAGGCTCTGACTGAGCTCCGAATTCGGCTCCCTTAAGGTTTGGGCCATGCGCTCGCAGGCAATGAGTACCGCATCCACCGAGAAGCTGCGACGACGGTCCAAGCCGAGTTTCTGCGCGAGCGAACCCGGTTCGGCCAGGATCCGCTCCAACCCGGCGTCGTCCAGCCACTGCCCTTGCCAATAGTGGATCTTCATTTCATTCCCCTCAGGAGTTCCGAAGCCGTGATTGCGCAGCTCTTGTTCTTACTTAGACCGGCCCGCCCGAGAACCACGAACCAGGGGCGATTCAGTCCGCACCCGCATTCCTCCGGTGGATAGAGTTGAGCGAGATCGCCCATGAGCACGTTGTGAGCAGGCGCGGAGGTAATGTAGGGGGATATGAAATTCAAGAATCCAGGGCGTCCGTAGCCCGCGTCCTCGAGTGTCGCCACGTCACGAATGAGGACTTTTGACCAAACCGGGACGTGAAAGTGGTGATTCTGACACTCCACGTAGGGAATGCAATGTTCGACGGATCCAAAGCCATCCCGGATGCGCGCGTCTGGAATTCCAAGCTGGCGAGTGACGTTGGCGTAGAGCTCAAGCGGCCGAATGGCTTGATCAGCGTGGCCTTTCCAGCCGCCTCCCAGGAAGACCAACGAATCCGGAGACAGGCGCAGGGGCGGGAGCCCCAGATCGGCCATTCGTTTCAAGGTGAAATGGAGAAACGCGGGGAAGCCGAAGATCCTGACCGGCAATCCTTCTTTTTCATATTCCTGGAGAGCGCGAATCACGCCAAAAACGTCGAACTCGTGAGAACCCGTTCCCGTGCGGCGAAGCATATAGGTAATCCGATTGGCCCGCGCAAAACCGCATAGAAAGTTATCCGTATAGGCGGTTCCAAGCTTCGAGTCGGGCTCCACTTCATAAGTAGATAACAGATAGTTTACGGGCTTCTCTGGAGTGCTCCATCCGTAGTGATTGAAAATGAACTCAACCATCCTTTGGGGGGATCGAATGGACCAGTTGTCAAAGAACATTTGTGATTTTTGACCTGTCGTCCCTGATGAGGTGAGCGTCAGCGAGATTTTCTCTAAGGGAAGGGAGCGAAGCTCATGCGCTTTAAAAAATCCGGCCGGGATCATTGGCATTCGTTCCAGCGCATCGTCATCCTGGAGTTGCTCCGGGTCAAATCCACGAATAGCGCAGAGATTGCGGTAAAATTCGCTGTGTTCCAGGTGCCACCGGGAGATCTCGCGCATCGCTTCGAGAAAGAGAGCCTTGACGGCTTCGGGCGACTCGTACGGCTTGGAGGACTCGCAAAGCAGCCTAACGGCGGGAAGCTTGCCGGTATCCGGGATGTCCGGCGGGAGAACCACGGATTTATTCGTTGCCATCGATCACCTCAAGGCTCTCTAGCGCCTGTTTTTTCCAGAGTTGCAGGTACTGGTCGATAAAAGGCTTGAAGCGCGAATCGATCGCCATTCCGCGAAAGTTCAAAGGCTCCGATGTGCGCGACAAAATGACGAAATCCTGCATTTCGCCCGCGGCATTTTCACGCATCGCGGGGTAGATGGCGGAAGGGACAAAGCCTTCCGCGATCGCGGTGTCGATGGACCTTCCGTGCTCCAAGCCCAGTAGGAGCTCGATGTAGGATATTCCATATTCCTTAAGGCGGTCCAAGAGCGCCGAGGCGCTCTTTTGCAGTGAATAAATGGGAACATTCATTCCGACGATGGCGCAGTAGTGGTCCTGCTTATTGACATGGGCGTAGGCCTCGATATCGCCGTTGGCGGATACGATCAGGAAATTCGGTTTGTGAAACGGAAAGAACCGATCATAGGGGTCGTTGAATTTTTCAAGAAATCGCCGTTGAACGAATTTCGGGGCAAATATGAATTCGAATCGAAGGTCCAGATCCCCATCGGGCATTTCCCTGATGGAGCGTTTCGGGGATTCGATGAGGCGAGTGGTCGTTTCAATCCCATATTGATTTTGAATGATCGAAAGCAAGCCTCTTAACCCCTCGGGGGCGGACTCGACCTTCTGGCGGCGCTCTAATATTCCGGGGCGATGCCGCACAAAAAGCGTGAGTGTTTCATATTGCCTCAATTTATGCGAATTCGGGAAGATCCCGAAAGGGTGGAAGCCGTTCTTAAGAAAGACCTGTTGAGGACTGATCGAATTCGTCCGGGTCGTGGCATAGAGCGAATTGATACGCTCATCGCTTTGGTAAACTTCAGTGCAACCTGTGGCCAGCAATTGGGAGGCGAGCCCTTTTCCGGAGAAGTCCGGATGCACCAAAAGGGCGATGACTCTCCCCAGTTTCGCATTGACGTCGAGATCAATAATAATGGAGGCGATCGGTCTTTGATTTGAGGGGTCGCGAACGATGTACCAGTGGACTTCCGGCGACAGGATGGCGGACCGAGCCGCTTCGGGATCGACGCCGTATTTTACTGGATAGGTGTTGCCATAGACTAAAGTGTAGAGACGTATCAGGTGTTCTACGTCTTCGATGCGAGCGCGCTCCACCTGCCATTTTGCTGTCATTCACCTACCCTCACTCGAATCCCTTTGGGCAAATTGAAAAACACGGGAAAGCCGATGAGCCCGGCCAAAGAGAGCGCTGCACAAAGCGCGAGCGCAATCCCGATTTGTTGGATTCCATCGGGACTACCAGCTTTTATCAGGAGGCCTACTCCCGCCATCGACAGCGGCAAGGTAGCGACGCTGATGGCGTTTACGGCGCTCATGATCGCGGGTAGCTCTCCGGCCAGGGCTCGTCGCTGAAACAGAGTGATAATCAGGACGTTTGCGACGGATAGCGCAAAGCCAAGTAGGACAAGGGCGGCACTGCTCACCGCGACGCTTTTCGAGGCGCAAAAGGCAAGATAGGCAGCGCTGTCTAGGATAAGGAATGCGCTGACCCACTTGAGTAGCGACGTGGTCTGATGGATGCGCGAGCCTGAGTACATGGCTACAAGCAACGCTCCTGCCACGGTGCCGCAACCGAGAGCGGTCTCCAATAGTCCTACCGTGGACAACGTGCCTTGGTAGACGTGTTTCGCATAAAGAGGGATGAGGGCGAGAAGGGGCCCTAAAAACAGATTGAGAATGAAAAAGCCTCCCAAAAGGTAGGGAAGGAGTCGGTCGCGGCGATAAAGGTCCACGAAGAATGTCCCGAGCTTGGGCTGCGCTTGGGATCCAGAGTCCTGAATAGGCGATCTTTGCTCAGAAGTGACGATGCCCTTCTCGATCCAAGCGGCCAAAAGATAGCTGCACCCATTGATCGCGATCACGCCGGGCAATCCCAGCCCTGCGTAGGCCAAGACGGAAAAGAGCGGCGCGATGACCGATGCGATGGAGAAGCAGGCTTCGATCATCGCGGTTGCCTTTTGCTGAAGCTCGGGCGCTAATTCCAACTCCGTGGGCAGAATCAGGATGGCCGAGTTGAAGGGAACCGCAAAGACATTGGTCAGCAGATAGATGACGAAAAGCGTCGCCAACTGCAAGTGAGCCAAGTCCCCACGTAACTGAAAATAAGCGAACAACGGGATACTCAGTAAGAAGATCGCGCCTCGAATCAGATCGGTGCCGATGACCGTCTTCAGGGATCCCGTTCTAGAAATGTAAGCTGGAGTCGTCCGCAAAAGAAGCAGGTGAGGAAGCGCACCCACGCAGATAAACCAAGGGGCAAGTTCGGGGTTGGGGCTGGACGAGATGACCCAAAGCACCGAAACGAGCAAGAGCCGGTCACAGATCTGAGATAGTAATTGCGCGATAAACAGCCTGCGGATCTGCGGGTGTTTGAAAGCGTCTAAATTGATTTCCATATTTCAATTATGAGCGAATTTGCTAATTCGGCAAGGATTCCTAGCGGCATGCCTGCTGGGCGGCGATTTGTGATCAGCGCCCCTTATTGGAAAGATTGTCGGGCGTAACAAAAGTATTTCCTCTTAGAAGTACGTAGCAGGCCCAAGTCTA
>CAYXVB010000056.1:0-20627 GCA_964467785.1 uncultured Bacteriovoracaceae bacterium | reverse complement strand
TGGTCGATTTCATGCTGTACGCAGCTTGGAAGCGGATTGTACGCAAAAAAGTTGCCTAAAACGCGGCGCGTTGTTAGTGGCTGTCCCTGATGAAGTCGACCTCGGGAATTACTTTTGACGTTTATCGGTACACGGACCCTCGGGAGATTGTCGTCGCGCTTTATGAGGCCAAAAGGCGCGCCAATCCCAGATATTCACTGCGGGCCTGGACACGCCAGCTCGGCTTCAAGAATCCCTCGCTGATTTCGCAGATCTGCAAAGGAGAGCGGCGCCTCAGTCTCAAGATCGCGCAGCAAATAGCGGCGACCTCAGGATTCGGCGAAAAAGAGGGTCGCTATCTGGAGCTTCTCGTTCTGCGTGACAAGGCAAGACTTCCCGGTGAACGGGCCCTTTACGAGGATCTGCTCCGCAGTCATTTGCCTGAAGGGCGGACTCAGGTCTTTCCGGTAGACCGCTTCAGACTGATCGCGGACTGGCAAAACCTCGCCATTCTGGAGATGCTGGCGCTCCGGGATGCGGGCGGCGATGTCGGATGGTTTGCTCGTCGACTCGGCGGAAAGGTGACCCATGCCGCCGTGGAGCTGGCCTTGAAGCGGATGGAGCGGCTCGGACTGGTCTGCCGCGCTCCAAATGGCCGGTGGAAGCGGAGTCGCGGAGAGGTCGTTTCGATCGAGCCTGCCGCAATGAACCTCGCGATTCAGTCTCATCACGCGCAGATGCTGGCGCGCGCGACCGAGGCGTTGCCCGCGCTGACGCTCGATCAGCGCGAGTTCCGCTCAACGACCCTTTCAATCCGCAAATCGTCGTTGCCGGAGCTTCGCAAACTCCTGACCGATTTCCATCAGGCCGCCCTCAATTTCGCCGTTGAGAGCGACGGCGACGAAACCTTTCAGCTCAATACTCAGCTCTTTCAGCTGACTCAGAATCCAGAGGAAGTGCAATCATGAAGAAACTTGTCTCGATCGCTTGGCTTTTGGCATCGATGCTTGGCTGCGGATCGGCCCACGCGGGTGGGGGATCCACCGTGGGGAACGGCGGATCCGTGGTCATTGACGGCAAGACTTATCGAATCGCGGATCTCAGCTTTATACCGGCGGAGTTTGATCGGTACGAGTTTGACGAGGAATTGAGAAAGCAGCTGGTTTCGATCCGGGATCTTTTGGCCGGGGATCCGTTCCATGCCGTAATCGCTAGGGATGAGGGTTTCAAGGAACACGAATTATTCGCGACGGAAGTCTTCAATCCGCTCGTCGAGTATCGCCTGGTCAGCGCCCTTCCTTCCAATTGCCGATTCATGCCCTCGGAGAACCTCCCGCTGACCGCAACGACTGTTCCGGTGGCCTGCACCCAGGGTAAGCTGACCTATCTTTTGCCGGATTACTTCGCAAAGTTGGACCTGCTTCAAAAAGCGCTCCTCATCATTCATGAACGCCTGCACTCGATCTACCCGGACGAACCATACGACCTCAAAGTGGATGTGATCCGCGCGCTGTATGTTTTGGCCGGGCGCTATCAGTCCGCTCGGAGCGCGAAAGACGCCTCCTTTGAGTTCACCGACGAAGAGTATCAGGTAGTGCGCGCGCTGCCGCTTCGCTTGAATCAGCTTCGAGGCATGCAAAAGTACAAATGGGAAATGAGCCGCAACGGGGGATTCGCGTATTCGATTTCGGGCACCGATATTTCCATGGATATCCTGTCTTGGGCTCAGGGTAACGTAGTCGGGAATAAGATCTCGATCAAGAACTCGAAAGTCTTCAACGTTCAAGGAGATCGAATCGAAGTCCGGAACGCGAGTAGGGCGCTGAATAAGGAGCGTCGCGTCGACGTTTATCGTTCCGAGGACGTCGTGATTGATGATCCCGGTTCATCCGTGCTCATTGAGAATTCAAAAGGGATATCGGTGATCCATACGGATGGAGGCATCACGTTGAGGGATAGCGTGGATGTTCGTTTGAACGACGTGCACTTGGGCTTCCTTGAGCTCGCTTCGTGTTATTCCGTGGAGATCGAGGGAGTTCGCTTCGCGAATGCCGGGATCGTCCAGGCCGCGACCACAGATCACTTGCGTCTGAAGAATCTCAGGATTGCGCCCGAAAACGGGATCAAACCCGGCCCGAGTCTCCTGCTTTCTGGTTCACGCATCACGGTGGAGGATTCAATCTTTGGAGGAACGGGACAGAGCTGTTCGGGTTGCAATCGGAGCGTGCCCGCGGATCGAATCCCTCATGCGATCGTGGGGACGGATATCGAGTTGATCAATAGCACTCTTGGCACTGCTCTAGACCGATCTCCGAATTTTATGATTGCCATCGGCACCCAGGTGAGCGGAAGCTCCATCCGAATAATTGACGGGGATTTTGAAGGTGCGGCAATCCGGGGTGATCGTCTGGATCTGCGGGCCATGGGCGTGAAGTCGGCGATTCGGTTCCGAAATGAATACAGCGTCGACCTCATGCTCTCTGAGTTGCAGGGTACCCGGCTGAGGATTGATCAAGGCTGGGATATCGGCCCCGGTCGGACTGCTAAATGGATCGACGTCAACGTGGTCCGTTCAAGCGTGAAGGGCTTTGTGAATTTGCCGGATCATCTTGCAGCCGTCACGCTGGAAGACGTTCAGTTGCTTGGAACCCAGCCTGGCGCAACTTTGAGCTTGCTCGATGGGACTGAACTTCGAAATATCGCTGAACTGAAGTTCGAACGCGATCTGCTTCAGTTTGGGCCAGGCAAACTCGATGGACGCGGAGGGCGCTACCGCGTCCGTAAGGCCGGCTTCTGGGACCGCGACTCGGTTGTCATCAATTCGCAGTCGGCGCTGGATCGTTGGTTCGAGCGCTGAGCGGGTAGGTTAGAGTGGATTCAGGAGGGCTTTGCTTTTATGCCAGATACGATCGAAGAACTCATATCCGGCCTGGACACATCGAGCGATAAGACTGCGGAGCGGAGGATCGCGAAGCTGGTCAAGCTGGGCAAGCCGGCGGTTAGAAAGTTGATGATCGCGGCGAGCGATTCTTCTCGGCCTCGAGTTCGCAAATGGAGCCTTCAAGCGCTTGGAGCAATGGGCGACAAAGCAGCGGCGCCGCTGTTAATCCAGGCGCTCCAGGATGATCGCATGACTGTGAGGCTTCACGCCATTCGTGGTTTGGCGAGAATGAGGCATAGGCCCGCTGCCGCTGCCATTCGGAAGCTATTGAGCGATCCAAGCGGAGGCATTCGGGTCAATGCAATTGATGCACTGGTGGAATTGAAAGATCGGTCTTCGGGAGCCGCGATGATTCGATCCTTGGTGGATGAGCAATGGTACGTGCGACAACATGCGGCGATCGCGTGCGGTCGTCTAGGAATACGGGCTTCGGTTTCCCGGCTCAAACAGCTCTTAAACCAGGAGAGCAAGAAGGCAGTTTTAAATGCGGTTGAGGAAGCCCTTTTGAGTTTGTACAAAGAGCACCGGACAGCGAGGGGGTAGTTTGTTCGGGCCGCGTCTCATCGCGGTGCTGACTTTCCGGATACGCCGGCTGCGTCAGTTGCAGCATTGTTTCGATTACGGCTCTCTTCTGACTTTTTCACTCAAGAACTACTCTAGCGCCACCGAAACAGTGAGCAATGACCTGCTCATTGGTTCTGGATCCCAACACCTTTGTGGTACTCGAAGCCGACGCTGGAATGTCCCAGCTGCTCGGCGTCCCGGCGTCCAAACTCGTCGGGCGCTCATTTTGGCAATGGATTCAAGAACCTACCCCTAAGGACTTGGGTAACGCCCTCAACGTGTCCATGCGCCTCGGGCAGCCCCGGGAGTTCCGGGCGGTGATCCAGACGGCCACCTCAGAGCGGGTGGCAGTCCAGATTCAAGCTCACTCCTTTCCGCGCTCGATCGAAAAGCCGGTCCTCCGGCTAGAAGTCTTCGAACTCGAGCCAGGCTCCACGGCTCTCCGCCTGAAGCGATCTGGCCCCGCGTCTCGATAAAAACTCAATAAAATCAATAACCTTGTCTTTTTTCTTGTATGTACGATAATAGTAATCGTATATAGAGTCCAAGGTCATCCACGATTCAAAAGGTCCGAATTCGTCGCTTGAACTCGGACTGACTTCGTCGTAGATGAGGTGAGCCCAATAACTATGATCAAATTTAACCGGACTACCGAGTACGGCCTGATGGCCCTCAAGTACATGTCCCGCAAGCGCAATGCGCAGGCGGGGCAGGCGTCGCCCGAATTGCCGTGCGAAGTGACCAGCGCGCGCGAAATCTCGGACTTTTGCGGGATCCCGTTTGAGATCACCGCCAAGACCCTGCAACGCCTCAAAGACTCCGGACTGATCCAGTCGGCCCAGGGGTCGCGCGGGGGGTACACTCTTCAGCGTCCGCTCGAGGAAGTCACGCTCGCCGAATTCCTCGAACTGATGGAAGGCCCGCACTCGATCGTTCCTTGTTCTTCAGCGCTCGCAATGCCAGTGCTGCAGCAACAGGCCTCGCAGTCGGGAGCCACCACTCACGGCCCCTGCGAGTACTCGCCGCGCTGCGAGCTCAAGCACATGATGGGCGGGCTCAACGAGCGTTTCGTTTCTTTCCTGTCCGGCATTCGTCTTGCGGAGATCACATGAGCAAACTGAAATTCCCGATCTATCTCGATAATCATGCGACGACGCCCGTGGACCCCGAGGTCCTTCAGGCCATGCTTCCTTATTTCACCGAAATTTTCGGCAACGCCGCGAGCCGTAACCACGAGTTCGGTTGGAAGGCCGAAGCCGCGGTCGAGAAGGCCCGCGCGCAGGTCGCCTCCCTGATCGGCGCGACCGACAAGGAAGTGATCTTCACGAGCGGCGCCACCGAGAGCAACAACCTCGCGATCGTCGGCGTGGCCGAGATGTACCGCGAGAAGGGCAACCACATCATCACGACCCCGGTCGAGCACAAAGCTGTCCTCGATACGGTGCACGCGCTTGAAAAGCGTGGCTATGAGGTCACGATGCTCCCGGTCGATCAGTACGGCCGCGTGAGCGCCGAGGATGTCCGCAAGGCGATCCAGCCGAACACGATCCTCGTCTCGGTGATGCTGGCCAATAACGAGATCGGCTCGGTCAATCCGATCGCCGAGATCGGCAAGGTCTGCAAGGAAAAGGGCGTGATCTTCCACACCGACGCCGTGCAGGGCCTTGGCAAGGTGGACATCAACGTCGACGCAATGGGCGTGGACCTCGTGTCGCTCTCCGCGCACAAGATGTACGGCCCCAAAGGCGTGGGCGCTCTTTACGTGCGCCGCAAGAATCCGCGCGTCCGTCTCGCCGAGCAGATGCACGGCGGCGGCCATGAGCGCGGCATGCGCTCGGGCACGCTCAATGTGACGGGCATTGTCGGCTTCGGCAAAGCGGCCGAAGTCTGCAAGCGCCGTAAGGTGGAGGACGATGCGCGTATCCGCCGCCTGCGCGACAAGATGTGGAGCGCGTTCCAGGAGGAGCTCGACGAGATCTATCTCAACGGCCATCCGACCGAGCGTCTTTATAACAACCTCAACGTGAGCTTCGCCTTCGTCGAGGGCGAGTCGCTCATGATGGCGATGAAGGAGCTAGCCGTTTCGAGCGGTTCCGCCTGCACTTCGGCGAGCCTCGAGCCGTCGTACGTGCTCAAGGCCATCGGCGTGGGCGAGGATCTCGCGCACACCAGCATCCGTTTCGGCCTCGGTCGGTTCACCACCGAGGAAGAGGTCGACTACGCGATCAAGAAAGTCATCGAATCCGTCAAGAAACTCCGCGACCTCTCGCCGCTGTACGAGATGGTCAAGGACGGCATCGACATCAAATCCGTCCAGTGGACGGCACACTAAGAGACCGGGCAGGAGGTACACGCCATGGCTTACACGGAAAAGGTCATCAAGCACTTCGAGAATCCCAGCAACGTCGGATCGCTCGACAAGAACTCGCAAAGCGTGGGTACGGGCCTCGTGGGCGCTCCCGAGTGCGGCGACGTCATGAAGCTGCAGGTCCAGGTCGACGAGAAGACCGGCGTGATCACTGACGCCAAGTTCAAGACTTTCGGCTGCGGCTCGGCGATCGCGAGTTCCTCGCTCGCCACCGAATGGATCAAGGGCAAGACCCTGGATCAGGCGCTTTCGATCAAGAACACGGACATCGTGAAGGAGCTGTCGCTCCCGCCGATCAAGATCCACTGCTCGGTGCTCGCCGAAGACGCCATCAAGGCGGCCATCAGCGATTATCTCAAGAAGAACGGCAAAGCGGACAGCGGCTCCACGGGCAGCGCGTCCGGAGCCTGAGCGAGGGAGGGAATCCATGATCAAAGCCACTGAAAAAGCGATCAAGGAAATCAAGCGGATCAAGTCCACTGACCCGACCGCGGCGGACGCCAACCTGCGCGTCATGGTCACCGGCGGCGGTTGCTCGGGCATGAGCTACAAGTTGGGCTTCGATAGCCAGCCCTTGGCTTCCAGCGACAAGGTATTTGAGTTCGAGGACGTCAAGATCATCGTCGATCCGAAGTCCTACCTCTACCTCAACGGCACGGAGCTCGACTTCTCGGACGGCCTGAACGGCACGGGATTCGTCTTCAACAACCCGAACGCCAAACGTACCTGTGGTTGCGGTTCCAGCTTCTCAGCATAATGCCGACGCGAAAGCGGCGGGCGCCTGCAAGGATTGCAGTGCGGAGCTAGCCTCGCCGGGCCATGTCTGCGCGAGCTGCGGGATCCCGCAGCCCGTACCCTTTGGCGGGGATTATTTTTCTGCTCTCGGCGTCGATCGTCGTTTCAAGCAGGACGGCTCGCGCCTGGAAAAGGCTTTTTACGACGCCTCGCGAGCGCTGCATCCGGACCGTTTTTCGACCGCCGGTGCGGTGGGAAAGATGCGTTCGCTCGAGCGCATGAGCTGGATCAACCAGGCGTATCAAACGCTCAAGCAGCCGGAGTCCCTTCGTCAGTATTTGCTGGAGGCTGAAGGCGTGCCCGCTCCCAAGGCGCAGATTCCGGCGGAGCTGGCCGAGGACTGGTTCGAGATCCGCGACCTGCTCATCGAAGAACCCGAAGTCGGGATCGCCTTGATTGGCAAGTTCGAGGAAAAGCTTGCGGGCGTCAAGGCGGAGCGGGATTCGCAGCTCCGTTTGCTGGAGTCTGAAGCTGATTCCCATGCCGATGCTCATGCGGGCGCGGGCGCGGGCGCGGGCGCGGGCGCGGGCGCGGCTACGAGCGGCGAGCGGCGCGGACTCCTGGAACGGATCGCGCAGCTGGCGCAGGAAAAAAACTATATCGCCTCGATGGAGCGCGATATCGAACGAATTAAAAAGCAGTTTTCATGACTTCTCAATTGAAAGACCCCATCGTCGGAATCGATCTTGGAACGACCAACAGTCTGGTGGCTATCGTGCGCGACGGCAAGCCGGAGGTGCTGACGACCCGCGAAGGTCGGCGGCTCGTGCCTTCGGTCGTCTCTTTTGCCGGCCCGGGCGGCGTTCCGATCGTGGGCTACGCGGCCAAGGATAACAAGGTGCTCGATGCCGAGCACACGATCTTCTCGGTGAAACGCCTTCTGGGTCGCGGTTTCGAGGACATGCGAAGCGTGTTGGGCGGTCTCCCTTACGAGGTGCTGGCTCCGGAAGAAGGCAAGGGTTTGGTCCGAGTCAAGGCCGGCGAAAAGTCCTACACCGCCATTGAGATTTCCGCGATGATCCTCAAGGAGCTCAAAGCTGCGGCGGAGAGCGCGCTGGGTTGTCCGGTCAGGCGCGCGGTCATCACCGTGCCTGCGTACTTCAACGATAGTCAGCGCCAAGCCACGCGCGCGGCGGGCCGTCTCGCGGGGCTCGACGTGCTTCGCATCGTCAATGAACCGACCGCGGCATCGCTGGCGTACGGTCTCGATCGCAAGAAGCAAGGGCTGATCGCTGTCTATGATCTCGGCGGAGGCACCTTCGACCTTTCGATTCTCAAGCTGCATGACGGCATCTTCGAAGTGCTCGCCACCCATGGAGATACCGCCCTCGGAGGCGATGATCTCGACCGAGCGCTCGTGCAGGTGATGGCGCGCGAGATGCGTGAGATGCATCCGGAGCACGGCGATCCGCTGATCAACTGCCAGATCCACGCGGCGGTGCTCGGCCAGGCCGAGACGGCCAAGATCGCTCTGTCCATCTCGGATCGTGCCGAAGCGGGTTTTAGTTCCGGCCCCTATGCGGGTTACAAGCGCGTGTTTATGCGCGAGGAGTTTGAGAGCTTGGCGCGCCCGATTCTCGAGCGTACCCGCGAGCCATGCATGCTGGCTCTGAAGGACGCGGGTCTCAAGCCCGAGGACATCTCCGACGTGGTGCTCGTGGGCGGTCCCACGCGGCTCCCGATCGTGCAACAGGTGGCGCGCGAGATTTTTGGCCGCGAGCCTAATACGTCCATGCACCCGGACGAAGTCGTCGCCCAGGGAGCGGCGATCCAGGCGGACATCCTCGCCGGCAATAACCGCGAGCTGCTCTTGCTCGATGTCGTCCCGCTCTCGCTCGGCCTTGAGACTTACGGCGGCCTCATGTCCGCCCTTATCCCGCGCAATACCCGCATTCCGACGGTGGCGCGCGAGATCTTCACCACTTTCGCGGATAAGCAGACGGGCATCGATATCCACGTGCTCCAGGGCGAGCGCGAAAAGGTCGACGAAAACCGCTCGCTCGCCCGCTTTAAGCTGGGCGGGATCCCACCGCAGCCCGCGGGCATCCCCCGTATCGAGGTGACTTATCTGATCGATGCCGACGGGATTCTGAACGTCGCGGCGCGCGATCTCAAGACCGGCAACGAGCAATCCGTCGAAGTGCGCCCGAGCTATGGCCTGACGGACTCCGAAGTGGAACGGATGCTCAACGCATCCGCCGAGCATGCGGAGGAGGACGTGGCGTTCCGCAAGCTGGTCGAGGCTCGGAACGACGCCGAACCTGTGCTTCGCGCGACGGAGAGGAATCTGCCGGCCGCCGCAAGGCTGCTTCCGGCGGAAGAGGCCCAGGCCATCGAGCTAGGGACTGCACAGCTCCGTGAAGCCATCGCCGGCGCTGATCCTGAACGGATCCGCCGGTCTTGCTACCAGTTGGGCCGGCTGACTGGGAAGCTCGCCGATCTCGTCGTCAAAGAAGCCATTGCTCAGTCCGGTCAAACACGCTAATACCGCGGTTGCATGCCAAAAGTTACGTTTTTGCCGATGAATCAGACCGTTGATGCCGAAATGGGCGAGAGCGTCCTGGACGTCGCCATCCGGCACGATGTCCCCTTACAGCACGCTTGCGGCGGTTTCTGCGCCTGCACGACCTGCCACATCGAAGTGAAGGCGGGCGATGAGAAGCTTTCCCCAATGGAGGACGACGAGGAAGAGCGCCTCGATCGCGCGGTCGGCGTGACGCTTCACGGTCGTCTGGGGTGCCAGGCCAAGGTCCACGGCGATGTGACCGTGGAGATTCAGAACATCGGTCATGGTCACTGAGCTCCGCCTGCGCTCGCGCCTCGCGCGAGTCGCGCTGTCTCTGGCATTGTCGGGACTCTTCGGCTTCGTTTCGCTTCCGCGCGCGGCTCATGGGGCGGACGTAGCTGCCCATCCGTTCACGCTGCGAATCCCCGGCGAGCCTGAGACTCTGGATTGGAATCGCGCCCACACGGCGATCGAGACTTATCTCCTGATGAACTTGATGGAGGGCCTGGTCTCGGTTGACTCGGCTCTCAAGGCAAAGCCTTCGCTCGCTCGCGAGTGGAAGATCAGCAAAGACGGCAAGACTTATACCTTCAAGCTGCGTCCAGGGGTGAAGTGGTCCGACGGGCAGCCGCTCAAGGCCGCGGACTTCGTCTATTCTTGGAAGCGTCTGCTTTCGCCGGTGACGGCCGCTCCTTACGCGTACTTTCTCTTTGATGTTGTCGGCGCCGAGGATTTCTACAAGGGCAAGATCAAGGACTTCAACGCGGTCGGCGTCAAGGCGCTCGACGATCAAACGGTCGAGGTGCGCCTTACGCGCCCGGTTTCGTATTGGATCTACATCCCGAGCTTTTGGGTGACCTTTCCGCTGCGCGAGGACGTGGTGTCCAAACATGGCGGCAACGCCTGGGCCACTCCGGGGCGGATGGTCACGGTCGGTCCCTTTGTCTTGGCCAGCCGCGATCTCGATTCAAAGATCGTGCTCAAAGCGAACCCGCAATATCACGGCGAACGCGGTAACGTGGACCAGGTCACCGCGCTCGTGGTCCGTGACGACGCGACGGCGGTCTCGCTCTTCGAGTCCGGCAAGATCGATTTCCTCACTGACTTGCCGCCGCTTGAGATGAAGCGCCTCCAAAAGCTGCCGAGCTTCAGGACGTTTCCTTATCTCAAGACCGTGTACCTGGGGCTCGTGGTCAGCAAGTATCCGCTCAACAACGTGCGCTTTCGGCGGGCGTTCGCGCATGCGATCGATCGCGTCCAGATCAGCAAGGCGCTCGCGGGTGGCCAGACCCCGGCCGGCAGTTTTGTCCCGCCCCCGATGCCATCGGGTGATCCCCGAGTCGGGCTCCCATTCTCGCCTGATCAGGCGCGCGTGGAGCTGGCGGCTTCCGGCGTGGACACCGCCCAGTCCATTGCGGTGGATCTCGTGCTGCCTAACAACGATAAGGCGATGTCCGTTGGACAGGTGATCCAGGCCCAGCTGAAGAAGAATCTCGGCCTTCAAGTCAACCTGCAGCCGTTCGACAACCGCACGTATCGCGCTCAGATGGATCTTCGACAGTACCCGGTCTTCCTCGCGAGCTGGAGCGCGGACTATCCGGATCCGGACAACTTCGTATCGGTGTTCCAGAGCGTATCGGGGAACAATCGAACGAATTGGAAGAGCCCGAAGTATGACGAAGCGGTGATCTCTGCCCGCGGAATCCAGGGCGAGGCGGCGCGCAAAAAGATCTACTTCGATGCGCAGCGTCTCCTCCAGGAGCAGGACGCGGCGGTGATCCCACTTTATTACGAACCGAACCTCGCGCTCGTGGGCTCCCGCGTGAGCGGTCTTGAGCTCAATCCCTTGAACTATCTTTATCTTCGAAAGGTGAGCGTCAAATGAGCGAGCCGGTGAGCTACAAAGGCCACGTCGGTACGACTTCCGGCGAATTCCGCGAAAGCGTAACCGCCGAACGCATCTCAGCCTTTTGCAGAGCCGTGGGCGCCCGCGACCGTAGCGTCGCGCCGCCGACTTTCATGACGATTGGTCGCGCCGGGGAGTTCGCGATCCTCGAGAAGCTGGATTTTCCGCTCAAGCGGATTCTCCATGCGGAGCAGGCTTATACCTACGGTGAACCGTTGCATGCGGGTGACGAGCTGTTTTATCGGACCACTCTGACCCAGGTGCTCGAAAAGCGCGGGGGCAATGGCGGGATGATTTTCTTTGTGATGGAAACGACTTTCGAGATTTCACGCGGCGGCGGGGACCGACTTCAGGCCGGAATGGCCAAGACCAATCTGCTGGCCCGCTTCGCGGCGGGAGAGGCGTGAACATGAGCGGTATGTCGAGCGCGACCCCTAGGGCGGGGGATCTGATCGAGTTCCGGGCCTTTCCTGCCGTGACGCGCGAACAGCTCAAGCAGTACGCCGAGGCTTCGGGCGATTTCAATCCGATCCATCAGGACGAGGAAGTGGCCAGGAAGATGGGCCTGCCCGGCATCATCGCGCACGGAATGCTGACTGCGGCAATGATCGCCGAGCGGGCGATTGAGTTCGCTCAGGATGAAGGCAGGGTCGTCGAAGGCAAGCTGATCGCGTTTCAATCGAGGTTCAAGTCGATGACTTTTCTCGGCGACGTGATTTCGATCGGTGGTACCGTCAAGGCCGTGAAAGACGAGGAGATCGTTCTGGATCTTCAGGCGCGGAACCAAAAAGGCGAAATCACCACGACGGGCGAGGCGCGTTTCAGCCTACGTTGAAGTCGAATACCGCGTAAATCGGCCGGTGATCGGAAAGCTGGCGAGACTCCAGCGACGTGATGGCCCGCGCTTCGGTGGGTGCGGCGCCTCGGTAATAGATTCGGTCGAGCGGTAGGACCGGCAAGCGACTGGGAAAAGTCCTCACTTCGAGTCCATGCAGCTTGTGGAAGGCGTCCTCGAGCGCCAGGCCTTTTTTGAGGATCCGGGTCGCGCGGCGCCGCCAGTCGTTGAAGTCGCCGGCCACGATCAAAGGGGCCTCGTCGGGTACGGCTTGATGAATCCGCTCGGTAAGTCGCTGGAGTTGCCGGCGCCGCCCGGACTCAAGTAGATCGAGATGGACGCAAATCGCATGGAGGGGCTGGCGCGCGTCGGGGATGTCAATTTCCGCGTGAAGAAGTCCCCGTCGCTCCAGCTGATGATTGGAGATGTCGATGTTATCCCAAGAACGAATCGGGTAACGGCTCAGAATGGCATTGCCGTGATGACCAGCGTCATAGACGGCATTTTTGCCGTACGCGAAGTGGCTCCAGACCTCGTCCGCCAGGAACTCCAACTGGGTGGAAATGGGCCAGTCCTGGACTTTGGCGGAATGGACCTCATGCTGCCCGATGACTTCCTGCAAAAAGACAAGATCCGGGTTCTCACGTCGGATCAGTTCGCGGATTCCGTGGAGAACGAATTCGACGTTGTTCCAGTTGAAGCCCTTGTGAATGTTATAGGTCAGCGCCTTGAGCCGGATGGTGCGAGTCATGGTTTCCTGATTTCACAATAATTTCGGCAATGAGTCGGAGCAATGTTAGAATGCGCGCTGGAATGGGAAAATCGCTCCCGCCGCCAGGCGACTCAGATTCGCGCAGGACGCCCCGAGGGGTGTCCGGGCTTGCTGGCCCGACCAGTTGGCCGACAGGTGGGCCCTCTGGATGGCCCACGGGGTGGCCCAGCGGATGGAAAGAAGAGCAACTTTTCTTCCAAGGTGATGAGTACTTCGCATCATTGCTGCAGGGTATTCACTCGGCGGTCCGGACGATCGACTTGGAGTGCTATATATTTGAGGTGGATGGAGTCGGTATCGCGCTCCTGGAGGCGCTCCGAAGGGCCGTCCAGCGTGGAGTCCGAGTCCGGCTCATGGTCGACGGCCTGGGATCCCTCTCCTCGCTTGGAGGCATTCGGGAGCGGCTGTCGGGCTCGAAAGTCCAGTTTAAAGTCTATCATCCGGTCGGATTGAGCGGCCTGCGGGACATCCGCCAATGGTTTGCGACGCTCAACCGCCGCAATCATCGAAAGAGCTGTGTGGTCGATGGCGAGCAGGCGTGGGTGGGAAGCCTCAATATCAGCGAGGTTCACTCCGAATCGTGTTCCGGGAGCAAGACCTGGCGCGATACCGGCATCCGGGTTCAGGGACCGGAAGTGTTGCTGATCTCCACGGCCTTTGAAAAGGCCTGGCGTCATAACGCGGCCCTGCCGATCCGTCAGCGCCGGCGGCGCTACCGATATCTTGGCTATCGGGCCCTCGCCTGGTTCCGCAAGCCACCGACTCCGGGTCGCCATGTTCTGCTCAATCACACGGTCCGCCTCCGCATGAGGCGTCATGCCGAGCTTGTGGGGCGCATTACCTCGGCGCAAAGACGAGTATGGCTCACCACGCCCTATTTCGTGCCTGGCATCCAACTACTTCGCTCGCTCAGGCTGGCAGCCGCTTGCGGCGCGGATGTGCGCATTCTCCTTCCTTCGATTTCCGACGTTCCAATCGTAAGATGGGTCGGCGCGGTCTTCGAGGAAGGGCTGCTGCGGGTTGGCGTGAGGATCTTTCATTACAAGCCTTCCATTCTTCACGCCAAGAGCGTCTTGATCGATGATTGGGCCACTGTGGGCTCCTCCAATCTCAACCATCGCAGCATCATCCACGATCTCGAGATCGATGTCGTGATCGATCGACAGCAGCTCTTGGATGAGCTTGCCGTTCGCTACTCGCGTGACCTCGAGCTGTCGGACGAGGCGACGGTCGAGTCCGTCCGCTCGCGTGGTTGGATCGGCAAGCTGGGTGGCGCATTCGGAATGCTGCTGCGTTACTGGATGTAAAACGCCGCCAGGACATTGGGACATTCGCTCGTCGATCCGCAGGGCCGCCAATTATGTGACAGCTTGGCTCCGAGATGAACATCGGATTTCATCCTCCAGCCTTGATCGAAGTCTGGCAAAAACTTCGGCGTCATTTAGAATATTTATAGATACAGCAGCTGGACGGCACAATCATGGAACAAGCTTCGTTTGAGATCCTGGTCGTGGAAGACACCCCGATTCAAGCCAAAAAACTTCAATTTTACCTGGAGAAGTTCGGGCATCGGGTCACTTTGGCGGAAAACGGACGCAAGGCGTTCGAGTTCCTGCGGGCGCGTGGCGACGAGTTCGATATCATCATCTCGGACATTCAGATGCCCGAGATGGACGGCCTGGCGCTGCTCGCTGCGGTCAAGAGCGTCGAATCGCTGCGGCGGATTCCCTTGATCGTGCTCACCACGCTCGAGGAAGCCTCCGTTCGGATGGATGCCTTGGAGCTCGGCGCGACCGAGATTCTCCAAAAGCCCTTCGTGCCCGAGGAACTGAAGCTCCGGGTGCGCAACGTGGGCGCGCTCCGCGAATTCCAGAAAACGATTATCAACGAAAACTCGGTGCTGGCCGAGAGCCTTGAAGAGAAGAACCGGGTTCTCGAGGAGAGTCTCGAGGAGCTGCGCGAAACGCATGAACAACTCATGCAGATGCAGGCTCAGCTGATCCTTGCTTCAAAGATGCAGTCACTCGGCGTGATGAGCGCCGGGATCGCCCATGAGGTCAACAATCCGTTGGCCATCATCGCGGGACTCAACGACTTGATCCGCCAGCAGATCAATCGCGACGACTTTGACCGCGCTAAAGTGGCTGAGCTCAACGCCAAGATCGACAAATCGGTCGGCCGGATCTCCGGCGTCATCCAGCATCTGCGCGATTTCTCGCAACAGGGCACGGCCGAGGGTCGGCTCGAAGTGATCGTGCTGGGTACCTTGGTGACGAATCTAGGCGATTTCTACGCAAAGCGCGCCGCCGCCTACGGCGTGGA
Source organism: uncultured Bacteriovoracaceae bacterium (assembly GCA_964467785.1). GTDB lineage: Bacteria > Bdellovibrionota > UBA1018 > UBA1018 > UBA1018 > CAYXVB01. The sequence continues at coordinate 5,639 of CAYXVB010000056.1, read as the reverse complement.
TGTCCAGTTGGCGATCCCAGCACAGCCGCTCGAGGTCCTCGCAAACAAGGTCGGCCTGGAGCAGTCGATGCTCAACTTGATCAACAACGCGATCGATGCGATGAGCGAATTGCCTCCAGGCCGCGAACGGCTTCTTCAGATCCAGGTCGTGGATCTCGGTGACAAGGCGGAATTGCGAGTCGTCGATCACGGGTCGGGGATTCCAGAAAAGGACCGCGACAAGCTTTTTGAGCCCTTTTTCACAACCAAGGCGCCCAACAAGGGCATGGGGATCGGGCTTAGCCTGGTCTATTCCTTTCTCAAGAGGATGAGGGCGGAGATCCGCTTCGAAACCTCTTTGGAGGGAACGACGTTTATCGTGACGCTGCTCAAGCGCAAGAACATGAATTGACCCGGAAGGAGGTCGAGAGTGGATCAGGACGAAGTGGAGTTTCTGTTGTCCCTCACCAGGGACTTCATAGTCGATGCCCGATTTCAGCTCGACGAACTGGAGGAAGCCGGTCTTTCGCTCGAAAACGCCTTGGACGCCTCCCTGCTTTCGAATACGCGCAAGCTGCTGCACTCGCTCAAGGGCTCGGCGCAAGCCGTGGACTTCCAGGAATTCGCGCACGTGGTCCACCAGATGGAATCCCTGCTGGCCGCTCGGTCTGACGGTCCGGCGGTCGGAGTGTTGCTGAATGTCGTCGACCGCCTCAAGGAGTATCTCAAGATCCATGAGAGCGCGGGCGATCCCAAGCCGGCCGCCGATGTGGCACTTAAGCTCATCCGGGATTTGACTTAGGATCGAGGGCGTCGCGCAAGCCGTCGCCGAGCAGGCTGAAGGCGAGCAGCGTGAGGAACAACACGAGGCCCGGGAAGAAGATGAGGTGAGGGTGGCCGCGCATCGCGCGGAAACCTTCGTTGGCGAGGGTTCCCCAGCTCGAGTACGGTGGCTGCAGCCCGAGTCCGATGAATGAGAGAAAGCTCTCGGCCATGATGTTGTTGGGGATCTGCGCGGTGAGCGAGACGATCATCGGACCGATGAGGTTAGGCAGGATATGGCGAAATAGGATGACCGGGTGCGAGGCGCCGAGCGAGCGCGCGGCTTCGACGTAGGGCATTTGCCGCGCCTGCAGGACTTGGCCGCGCACGAGTCGCGCATGGGTCACCCAGGAGCTGAGCCCGATAGCGAACAGGATGCCGGTGATGCCGCGTCCCATCAGCACCATGAGCAGGATGGCGAGCAGTAGCGACGGGAAAACATAGAAGAGATCGACGATCCGCATGAGAAGCTGGTCTACCCAGCCTCCGAAATAGCCCGCGATCCCGCCGGTGAGCGTGCCCAAGACGAAAGCGAAAAGCGCCGTGAGGATGCCGACCGTGAGCGAAAGGCGCGCACCGTAAAGCACGCGCGAGGTGAGGTCGCGGCCGAGGCTGTCGGTGCCCATCCAGTGCGCGGAATCCGGAGGCGCGAGCCTGAGCTCGATGTTTTGCTCGTCGTAGGAATGGCGGGAGAGCTGCGGCGCGAAGGTCGCCGCGACAGTGGTGAGCAGGAGGAACGCGAGCGACGCGAGGGCGATCCGATTTTTTCGGAGAAGCCGAAGGCCGCGCGAAAGCCTTTCCAGGCGGGTGATCCAATTCGTTTTTGTGGCGGTCATTCGATCACCTCGATCCGCGGATCCGCGGCCGCGAGCAGGAGGTCCGAGAGCAGGTTGGAGGCGACCAGGAGGAGTCCGAAGAACAGGGTCACGCCCATGACGAGCGGATAGTCGCGGTTGAGCACCGCCTGAACGAAGTATTTGCCCATGCCGGGAATCTCGAAAACCGTCTCGACGACGAATGAGCCGGTCAGCAGCTGGGCCGCGAGCGGGCCGAGTAGCGTGATCACGGGGATCAGCGAGTTGCGCAGGGCATGTCGAAAGACGATCGAAGCGGTGGTGGCGCCCTTGGCGAGCGCGGTGCGGACATAGTCGGATTGCAGCGACTCGAGCATCGCCGCGCGCGTGAGGCGGGCGATCAGCGCGAGCGGTCGCAGGCCCAGCGTGATGACCGGTAGGATCATGGACGACGGGCCTTCCCAAAGCGCGGAGGGCAGCCAGCCGAGCTGCAGCGAGAACACAAGTACGAGCAGGCTCGCCACGAGATAGCTCGGCAGGCTCACTCCCGCGATGGCAAGGAACATGGCTGAGTGGTCGAGCCAGGTGCCGCGCTTCCAGGCGGCGATACATCCCATGGGCACGCCAAGCACGAGCGCGAAGGTCAGCGACCACAGTCCGAGCGCCGCCGAAGTGGGAAAGGTCTCCGAGATCATCTCGGTCACGGGACGGCCGATGTACTGGAAGGATTCACGAAGGTTGCCGTGCGCCACATCTCCCGCCCAGCGCAGGAACTGGGTGAGCAAAGGCTGGTCCAATCCGTAGTGCGCTTCGATGTGGGCCTGGATCTCCGCGGGCCAGGCATGATCGGAGTCAAATGGCCCGCCCGGCGCGAGACGCAGGAGGAAAAAGGTGATCACTGCGACGATCGCGAGAGTCAGGAGAGCGGCCAGGGTGCGTCGGATGAGGTACTGGGTCATGGGGTGCGGCGGGGGATGGGGTGGGTGACCCAGCCTGTATCGGCGGGAAATCCGCGCGGGGGACGGGCGCAGCGTCCTTGATCTGAAAGCAGCGCGGTGAATGCGCAGACAAATGCATCGAAGCAGGCCAGGCTCTGGGTCATCTTGCGTACGTCGCGTTCATAGATGAACACCTCGTGGTGTTGGGCGATGCGCTCGAGGATGACCTCGCGAGCGTGGACGCCCTGCTCGAGCTGTCGGTAATGAGAAAGAGTGCGTCGATCCAGACCCAGGTCCGGGGCGAGCAGGGCGACGGTGAGTTTGGGCCAGGTTTCGATGACAGGGATCCGGGCCCGGGCCAGATGGCGAGCAAGAAAGCTCATTCGAGCCGTGAGAGGAGCTTTGGTGCCACCGAGGGTCTCATCGACTTCAAAGCGCGCCCATTGGGGGACTTCGGGTAAGACAGCGTGGCGGACGTGCAATTCGATTGGGCGCTGGGTGTAAGGGGTGAAGCCGGGGATCTTCGCGCCGCGATTCCGGGCGAGCCGCCGCGTTTGGCTTTGCATCCATTTGACTTCGGTCACGCTGCATTTGGACGGCAGGGGACAGAATTTGCGATCGCATTTGATGCAAGGAGGCAGAGTGAGCGGAACATTGACCGCGAGGAGGCTCGTGCCATGGCCGGGTTTCTGTGCCTCGCGCTCATCGTGGGATTCGATGGACTCGTGGATCAGCGCGAGGAGGGCTTCGTCATTGGATTCTCGGGATTCGCGGGATTCGCCGTCGTCCGCGCCCGCGATCTTGTCGTGGAGGTCGAGGAGGAAAACTTTGCGCTCTTTGGGATAAAACTCGAGCGTGGCGAGCGTGGTTTTGTTGTTCTTCGCCCCCGCGAGCTCGAGTCCCAGGTATCTGTGGCAGCGCCGTGGATCACGCACCTCGGTAGTCTACCTCAACTCCGTGCGGAACCGCGCGGAAAGGGAGACTTCGCACCCCGGTGACCGCGATCGCTTCGCTGATCCGACGCTTGTCGGCCGCGTTGAGGGCCTCAGGCGTATAGACAAAGAAACAGCCTCCGCCGCCGGCGCCGCAGATCTTGCCCGCGCTGCCGGGAACGAGGCGGGCGGCAGCGGCAAAGGCCTGATCGATCTCGGCCGTGGTGATTCCAGGCGCGAGCGTGCGACGCACGGACCACTCCTCGGCGATGGCTCGGCCTACGGCTTGCCAGTCGCGGACGCGGAGGGCCCGCTCGGCCTTCCACGTGGCTTCGTTGATCTTCGCGAAACGTTCGCGGACGTCGCTTTGCTTGTCGATGAAGCCTTTGTACAGAGCCCAGTTGTTGATGCCGGAATTGCGGGACTGACCGGAGTAGAAGAGCAGCAGCCGGTCTTCGAGACCCTGCAGCGTCTGGGCATCGAAGGCTTCGCGCGAATGGGTGCCTGTTCCCCAGTGCAGGCATTGCAGGCCGCCGAACATGGCGCCGTAATAGTCCTGAAGCCCGGCGGGCACGTGGATCACGGTCGTCTCGATGTCGCGAACGATCTCGACGAGCTTTTCGCCGATGGACTGCGGATCAATGGCCCGGCCTTCAGCCCAGCTGGCGAGCGCGCCGATCATCGAGACGCTCAGCGTGGAAGATCCTCCGAGGCCGGCGCCCGCAGGACTTTTGGCCCGGGTAGAGAGCCTCAGGCCCGGTAGCGTGCCTCCGGCGGCGGATACGCGTTTTTGCGCGAGCGGCGCGAAGTGACGGAGCAGCTTGAGATGCAGCTCGACCGCCGGATGCGGCTTGGATGAGTGGAGCTCGTCCCAGCCCAGCTTGAGCTCGACGTTCTGGTCGCCCGAGCAGAGATGAACTTGGCCATCGGTCGTCTCGTCGAGCTCGGTCTCCGCGAAGAGATCGATGCCGACGTTGAGCGTAATCGCTCGGTCCAGGAAGAGGTAAATAGGCCAGATATCGACGGTGCCGCCTGCCAGATCGATGCGAGTGGGCGCTTTGGAGCGGATATGCGCGAGATTCATGGTCGCTCTCAGTGGTCCTGTTCGAGGTAGCCGATATAGGGAAGTCCCCGGTACTTTCCTGCAAAGTCGACGCCGTAACCGACGACGAACTCCTTGCCGATTTTGAAGCCGACATAGTCGACTTTCACGTCGGTCTTGATGCATTCGGGCTTTATCAGCAATGAGACGCTTTTGAGCGAGGCCGGCTTGCGGGCACCCAGCACGGTTTGGATGTACTTGAGCGTGAGGCCGGTATCGACGATGTCCTCGACGATGAGCACGTGCTTGCCTTCGAGGGGCGCATGCACGTCGAGGGTCATCTTGACCTCTCCTGAGGACTGCATCCGATCGCCGTAGCTCGAGACCGCGAGGAACTCGCAGGTCAGTTTGCTGTCGATCTTGCGGATCAGATCTGAAAAGAAAATGAAGCTGCCCTTGAGCACGCAGATGGCGGCGATATCCTTGCCGGCATAGTCATGGCTGATCTCGTGGGCCAGCTCGGCGATGCGGGCCTGTAGGCGCACTTCGGGAATAAGGATCTTCGGTTCCTTGGTCAGGTCGTTATTAGACATAGGCATTGTTCATGATCTCCCCGAAGCCCCCGCCGCCGGGGACGATGTAATCCTTGTCATTGAGCCCGCGCTCGCGGTCCCAGTGCGTCCCAGGCATCGTCGCGAGCACGTCGGGGTCGCTCATGCCGCGGTCGAGGCGCGCGGTGTAGATCACCAAGTTGTCGTACGCCTCGAGCACGTTCCGCAGGTACTCCGGCGTCGCGATCATCGGCAGCGCGACGATCTTGGCGGGCTTGCCGTAGTGCGCGTGGTAGTGCTCGAGCGCGCGCACCGTCGTCTTGCCCGTCGCCCCCATCGGATCGGGGAGCAGGAGCACGGAGCCGTCGACGCGCCCGCCGATCTTGCTCCCCGACAGGTCGACGCCCGTGACGTGGCCCGCGTCGTCCGACTTGCGCGCCATGTTCAAGTGGTCGAGCCGCACGCGCTTCTCGCTGAGCACCGCGGTGAGGAGCTCGAAGCAGATCTGCGACGGCACGATGCCCGCGCGGATGATGTCGACGACGACGACGTTCGTCGCGGGATCGAAGAGCGCGCCGCGG
>CAYXVB010000055.1:0-20889 GCA_964467785.1 uncultured Bacteriovoracaceae bacterium | reverse complement strand
CATTCGGGTCACCCAAGTGCCGCGAGTCATCCAGTGGGCAGAAACCACGAGGAGCGCCTTGGGGCGCGGAAGCTCCTGGCCCAGCGTGGCTAGCCGGCGGGTGAAGCCGTTCTCCTCGATCGCGTTCATCGGATTACCGTGTCCGAGAAAAAGCACGGGGAGTCGCCCAGAATTGTTTTGCGTGGCCATGCGGCCTCCTTTTTTTCCCAGGAATGCAGCAAGCGCCGAGAGGGAAAGAACCGCTCCTGCGCTCGTAATGATCCATTGTCGCCGGTTCATCTGTTTCCGATAACCACCCAGTGACATACGATACTACGATACTGCAAGAAACCGCTGGTGATAAGACGGCAAAACGAGAACTCATTGTCTCGATTTTGCAACAATCGGGAAAAAGGGCCAGGCCCCCCTGACCAGGCTAGGCTAAGCCTGCCCTGGCCAGGGGGACCGGAGCTGGTGCTGCCGCGGATCGGGTTACTTCAAGATGGCCGCAACCGGGCTGCCCGTGGGCAGTTCCTGCGACGGCAGGCAGAGCACCCTCCCCCCTCGCGACAGGACCGTTTCGGCCAGGTCATCCAGCACATCGTCGTCCTTCGAATCGAGCTGGAAAGGATGAAGAACGACGGTGCCTGACTTGGGGTGCATCCGCCCCCAGAGCATCTGATCGCTGGCAATCATGATCTTGCGCACTTCGCCGCGAACCGCGGCCCGCGCGACGCGATGGAGATCGTCGGTCGCCTGGCCTTTCCAGGACAGGGTTTCGAATTCCGTGCGCGCCTCCTCCTTTGCCCGGTCAACCAGACGCCCGAGGATCTCCATGGCCGAAAGCCGCAGCTCCTCATCGGACCAGCGCTCCACGTTGCCTTGGATCGCGTGAGAGACGAGATCGGGATCGCGATTGACCTTGCGGTAGAGCGGATGCAGCCAGGAGACGCCGGCGATCACCACCGGATGACGATCCTGGTTGAGGATCGGATGCAGAACGCTCTCGGCCTCCTGGAAGAAGCGGCGCACGCGTTCTTTGTCGGCCGCAGCGCGGGGACGCGTCCGGTCGCCCGCTTCTCCCGCGGGGAGCGCTTGCACCACCTCGCGGATCTTGAGCTCCCAGGGGTTGCCCTCGTAGAGCTTGACCCGATGGGCGGAGAGGCTGATCAGCCAAAACGGCGGCGCCGACTGGAGCCAGGCCAAGACGGGCTTAATATGGAAGCTGTCGGCCACCACGACTTTTTCTTCCACCGAGTGACCGAGGTTCATCGCGCCGGTGAACTCCGAATCGTGGAAGATCGCCAGCGGCATTCCGGACTGCTCGACCAGCTTCATCGGCTCGCACTTCCAGAAGCTCCTCATCATGCCACGCGCGACCTCGACTCCGTGATCCCGCGCGATGAGCGCCTCCGCCTCTTTGATGAGATGGATCAGGCGGACCTTGCGTAGCGCCGGCCCACACGAACGGGTCCGACCCGGCAGGTAGAAAGACACCCGGGGCGCGGCTCGATCCGCCGGCTCGCGAGCGAGCACCTTAGTCTCAAGAATCTCCCGTTGGGGATGAAGCTGAAGCGGCCGCGACAGGAACTGCGTCTCAGGATTGATCATGATCTGCCTCCTTGGGTGGGAATTCCGGGAACTCCGGAGCCCAGGCACGCGGTGAGCGCGTGCCGTGCAATCAGGCTGACAGGGATTTGAAATCCGCGAAACTGGATAGATTCGAAGCGATGCTTCGCTTTGATCGAAGCATCGGCGATTACCCGCGAGGCCAAGAGGACGCCGCGCCGACGTCCGCCTTAGAGCACGAAACCTCTGAAAAGCCGGCTCGAAATCGGATTTTCGATTTTTCGGCTGGCAGCGGCCAGGAAGATCTCCTCGTAGACCCCCTCAAGAGATCCCAGTCGAATGAGATCCCCGCGTTTGAGCAGCGAAGCCGCGGCGCTCTCCGCGATCGGAAGCAGTCCGACGCCCTGGGTGCCCAGGATCATTTGCAGGCTGGTGTCCTGGATCTCGGCGATCACGTCGGGCTGGATGCGGTTGGCGCTGAAGAAATGCTCCACATCATGTCGAAGCTTGCTATGAGGCGTTGGCATGACAAAAGGCGCCTTGTCGAGTGATCGCGGAAAATCCTTGCGCAGGTTTTTGAAGCGCTCGGCCGCGCAAACCACGACGGGCAGACGCGCCAGCGAGCGCACGACCAGCTTGCGGCCCTCGGGCGAGGTCGGGGGACGATTGGTCAGGATCAGATCGATGCGATGCGCGAGCAGCTCACGCACAAGTTGGTCGCCATCATCCTCAAGGACTGAAACCGTGCAGGGGCTGATCTTGTAAGCCGCCTCGATCATTCGGGCGCTGAGCTGTTTGGAGATGCTGTCCAGCGCTCCGAGCTGCACATGGGTGCGAGAAGGCGTGATCCGGTCCTGAAGGACCTCGACCATCTCGGAGCCCATTCGGAAGATCTCCGCAGCATACTCGAGCGCCATCCGGCCGTGTTCCGTGAGAATTAGCTTTTTGTGTTGTCGCTCAAAGAGCTGGACGCCCAGCTTATCCTCGAGCTGCCTCAGCTGCGCGCTCAGCGTCGGCTGCCCAAGCCGGAGGATGCGCGCGGCACGGGCGATGCTGCCCTCCGCCGCAATGACGCGAAAATAATACAGATGATGGTAATTGAGCCAGGAATCCATTTTTACCTTGTTGGCTTGGCTTTCTCGACGGTTAACTCCGTCGCGGCACTGAATTGAACGGAGCGGCTTGCTTCGCTTTAAACGAACATTATCACACTTTATATCGATTGGATCAAATCTTACAAATAGTTGATCATGGAGTTCACTATGACTTCGATAGATACTTTGCTTTTTCCCTTCGCTCAATACTGGTGGCTGTACGGCAGCTTCCTGGGCCTGGTCGCCCTGCTACTCGCGCTGGATCTCGGCGTGTTCCACCGGCAGGCGCACGTGGTCCGCTTCCGCGAGGCCGCGGGCTGGAGCGTATTCTGGGTCCTCCTTTCGCTCGGCCTGAACTACGCCTTTTACCGCTACGCTCTCAACACCTTCAGCACCGATCCGAGCTACCTCGCGATTCCTGGCTTCGACCCAGCCGCCGCCGCCTCCCGTGCCGGAATGGAGTTTCTCACCGGCTACGTGATCGAGAAGGCGCTGGCGATCGACAACATCTTTGTGTTCGTCATGGTCTTTGCGGCCTTTAAGATCCCGGCGGCCCTGCAGCACCGGGTGCTGTTCTTCGGCATTCTCGGCGCGATCGCCTTCCGCGCCCTCTTTATCGCCGCGGGCGCGCGCCTGATGGATTACCACTGGATGGTGATCCTGTTCGGCGCCTTCCTCATCCTGACCGGCGTCAAAATGCTCTTTCTCAGCGTCACCGGCAAGGGCGGGCATGATCCGCAGGCCGAGCAGAGCGGAAAGGACATACAGCACGGCTGGCAGATGCGCCTGATCAGCAAATTCATCCCGCTCACCCCCGAGCTGAGCGGGAAGAAGTTCGTCGTGCGGCGAAACGGCGCATGGGTGGGTACGCCGCTTCTGGTCGCGCTCGTGATGATCGAGTTCGCCGATATCATCTTCGCAGTCGACTCGGTGCCCGCGATCTTTGCGGTGACCCGCGAGCCCCTGATCGTATTCATCTCCAACATCCTGGCGATCCTGGGCCTGCGCTCGATGTACTTCTTGATCTCGGGCGTGGTGGACCGCTTTGTCTACCTCAAGCACGGCCTCGCGCTGGTGCTCGTGTTCGTGGGCGCCAAGATGGCCTGGCTCAATACGGCCTGGGACGGCAAGTTCCCGATCGGCCTCTCTTTGGGAATCATTGGCGTGCTGATCTTCGGCTCGATTGGGATTTCGCTGCTGGCCACCGCCGGCAAGGGCGGGGCCCGTTCGGGACTTAAGCAAAACTAAAAGGGAAAGGAGACCACACATGAAACTGGTTAAACGCATCGCAATCTTCGCGGCCGTCAACATCCTGATCATCACGACGATCAGCACCCTGCTCTCGCTCGCGGGACTGGGCGGCTTCTCGATGGGAGCCACCCGCATGAACTGGGGCACGCTGGCCCTCTACTGCGGCATCTGGGGCATGGGCGGCGCGTTCATCTCCCTGGCTCTGTCCCGTCTGATGGCGCGCTGGATGACCGGCACTCGCATCATCGGTGACGCGAACGGGGGCGCAAAAGGCGCCGATCCGATCGAGCTAGAGCTCGTGAGCCGGGTGCACCAGCTCGCGCGCCAAGCTGGCCTGCAGACGATGCCCCAGGTGGGCATCTATGACAGCCCGGAGATCAATGCCTTTGCCACCGGGCCTACCCGCAACCGCGCGCTGGTCGCAGTCTCCAGCGGCCTGCTCCACCGGATGAACCGCGAGCAGGTCGAAGGCGTGCTCGCCCACGAGGTCGCCCACATCGCCAACGGCGACATGGTAACCATGACGCTCATCCAAGGCGTGGTAAACGCCTTTGTGATGTTCCTGGCGCGAGCCGTGGCCTGGTTTGCTGGACAGTTCGTCGAAGAAGAGCGACGCCCGATGATTCAGTTCGGGATCACGCTGGTCCTGGAAATCGGTCTCGGCATCCTCGGGATGCTGGTGGTTTCCGCGTTCTCCCGCCATCGCGAGTTCCGCGCCGACGAGGGTGGCGCCCGCCTAGCAGGGGCCCCGAGCATGCTGGCCGCGCTCAAGGGCTTGCAGAGCGCGCAGCTCCTGGCGGGCAACGCGGCTCCCGCGGAAATCGTCGAGGACGGCCGCGCTCCGGCGCTGGCCGCGCTCAAGATCTCCGGACGCGAAGGAGGCATCACCCGGCTGTTTTCCACGCATCCGGACCTGAATGACCGGATTCAACGGCTGGAAGAGCTGGCGCTGAGCGGACGCGAACTTCGCCGCTCTCCCTCAGCCTTCGGCGCCTGATCACTCGACGGGCGGGTTTTCTACTCCTGTCCCGTCCCGTCCCCCCACCGCTCCCGCGGCGCAACCCACAGCGCCCCGGGGGCGGTGTCCACTTCAGACGCCATGCGCATTATTAGCAAATTCGCGGCAACTGCTCCCCGCTCAACAAGTCGAGGATACGGTCCACGCCGAGCGCGCTGCGGATGACCACGCGGGGACGAGCCCGGTCTTCCGCCGCCGCCACCGTGCCGATGCGCACGCAATTCCGTCCCACTTCATGGTTCCGCATCACGGACAGCGCGCGCTCAGCGTCCTTTTCTGGAACGAAGGCGACCATTCGGCCTTCGTTGGCGACGTACAGCGGATCCAATCCGAGCATCTCGCAGGCTCCGCGCACTTCGCCGAGCACGGGCACGGCGCCTTCGTCGATCGCGATGCCATGGCCCGAGCTCGAAGCGATTTCGTTGAGTGCCGCGGCCAGACCGCCACGGGTCAAATCCCGCAGGCAAGTCGGCCGGACGCCTTCGGCGAGCAGCGCGCGGACCATGCGCGCGAGCGGCGCGCTGTCGCTTTCGATGCTCGTTTCGAACTCGATCCCTTCGCGAGCGGCCATGATCGCTATCCCGTGCCGTCCGAGATCCCCACTGACCAGCACCGCATCGCCGGGCCGCACGCTCGCAGGCTCGATCGAAAGCCCCTCATCGATCACGCCCACGCCGGATGTATTGATGAAGATTCCATCTCCTTTGCCCCGTTCCACCACCTTGGTATCGCCGGTGACGACCAGGACACCGCAATCGCGCGCGGCACGTCCGACGCTTTCGATGACCCGCTCGAGCACTTCCATCGGCAGGCCCTCCTCGAGAATCAGGCCGAGCGATAGATAAAGGGGCCGGGCGCCACTCATCGCGAGATCATTGACGGTCCCGTGCACGGCGAGGCTGCCGATATCGCCGCCTGGAAAAAACAGCGGCTTGACCACGTAAGAATCCGTGGTGAATGCCAACCTGCCGCCCTGCGGGATCTCGACGGGCAATGCGACCGAGTCATGCTCGCTGCCGGAAAACGGGCTTTTAAAACTCTTGATGAAAAGATCCTGGATCAACTGACGCATGACTCGCCCGCCACCGCCGTGGGACATCTGCACCTTGTCGTTGCGATGGATCGGGATCCCGCAGCTCCAACCCGGCTGGGAGCCGGAGTTCACAGTTTCGCTCATTTGCATTCTCCTCAATTTTCAGGGCGCCGATACCGATAGTAGGCCGCGCACGCGCCTTCGGAAGACACCATGGTCGCCCCCAGCGGCTTTTCAGGGTTACAGGTCTTTCCAAACGAAGGGCACTCCGAGGGCTTGCGCAGCCCTTGCAGGATCAGGCCGCTGATGCAGCCGGTGCGCTCGGTCGAGCTTTCGCCCGCGAGGCCGAAGCGAACTTCCGCGTCCATCTCGCGATAACTCGCGGCGAGGCGAAGTCCGCTCGCCGGGATGCTACCCAAACCGCGCCACATCTTGGGCGCGACCTCGAAGACCTCGGCCAACATCGCCTGGGCGGCGGCGTTGCCCTGACGATCGACCGAGCGGGTGTACTGATTCTCAACTTCGGCGCGCCCCTCCTCGAGCTGCTGGATGCACATGTACAAGGCCTGCAGGATGTCGGCTGGCTCGAAGCCCGCGACCACGACCGGCACGCGGTAGCGGCTCACCAGGCCCTCGTAGCCCTGAAAACCCGTCACGGTGCAGACATGGCCAGGGCCGATGAAGCCCTGGATCTGATGGCCCGGCGACGAGAGGATCGCCTCGATGGCGGGCGGCACGAGCACCTGGGAAACCAGGAGCGAAAAGTTGCGAACGCCTAACTTGCGCGCCTGGAACGCGGCCATGGCGTTGGCCGGCGCGGTGGTCTCGAAGCCCACGGCGAAGAAAACGACCTCGCGCCCGGGATTCTCGCGCGCGATCCTTACCGCGTCCAATGGCGAATAAACAATGCGCACGTCGCCGCCCTCGGCCTTGACCGTGAGCAGGTCCTTGTCGGTACCGGGAACCCGGAGCATGTCCCCGAACGAACAGAGGATCACCTCCGGGCGCGCGGCGAGCTGGAGCGCCGAATCAATCGTCGACATCGGCGTCACGCAAACGGGACAGCCGGGGCCGTGAATTAGCCGGATCTTGCCGGGCACGAGCTGATCGATCCCATGTTTGACGATCGAGTGCGTCTGGCCTCCGCAGATTTCCATGATGGTCCAGTCGCGGGTGGTGATCCGGGCGATAGCCTCGACGTAACGGCGGGCCACCTCCGGATCGCGGTATTCGTCAACAAATCTCAAGCTCATGATTTGAACTCCGATTCCTGGCCGGTCTTTTCAAGATATTCGAACACGAACTTGGCCTCCTCTTCGTCGATAACGGAGATGGCGAAACCGACATGCACCAGCACGTAATCGTTGACCCGAGCCTCCGGGACGTAAGCGAGACTGATCTCCTTGGCCACTCCACCGAAGCTCACCTTGCCAGTGCGCCCGATCGGATCACCCTCACCCGAAATCGAAAGCAACTTGGCGGGTACGGACAAACACATCACACACCTCCCGGATTCAATTTTTGGCCGATGACTCGGCCCCAGAGCTGTCCCAGGGCGATCCCGCCGTCGTTGGGCGGCACGCGATGGTGACAATAAACCTCGAACCCGGCTGCACGCAGCCGCGCCTCGGTCAATTCGGTCAAAAGCCGATTTTGAAAACACCCACCCGTCAGTAGTACGGGCATTTCACGGAAACCCGAGAGAGCAACCTTCACGATTCCCGCGGCGAGCGCCGCGTGGAACTTCCAGGCCATCCCGCCGAGCGCTTTGCGTCTCTCCGCGACTGCTGTCGAAAGCTCTACCGGAAATTCTTTCTGAAGCTCTAAAAGATCCGCAATAAGACGCTCCAGCATCGGAGTCCAGTCCAGCATCCCGTCGCGCAGGACAATGGGATAAGCTTCGCTACGCGGTTCGCGGGCCGCAGCATATTCGAGTTCCACGGCCGCCTGGCCTTCGTAGTCGACCCTTGCGCACACCCCCAGCAGGGCGGCGACGCCATCAAAAAGCCGCCCCACGCTCGATGTGCGCGGGCTGTTGAGTCCACGAGCAAGCATGGACCTAACGACCGCGAGCTCGCGTTCCTTCACGCCGGAAAAATGGAGCGGGAGCTCGGAAATCTGAGCCGTTTGGCTCGCCAGGGCGACCGCGACACGCCAGGGCTCCCGGACGGCGTTTTCCCCGCCCGGCAAAGCAAAGGGGCGAAGCCAAGCCACGCGCTCGAACCCCTGAGGCCCCACTCGCAGAAACTCGCCGCCCCAGATCGTGCCATCCGTCCCGTAGCCGGTGCCGTCCCACGCCACCCCAAGGACAGGGCCCCGCAGCCCGTGCTCGGCCATGCCGGAGAGGACGTGCGCATGGTGATGCTGCACTCGATCCGGCCGTGGACCACGCTCTTCCGCCAAGCGCGCGGAGACATAATCGGGATGAAGATCCGCGACTCGAGGCAGCTGACGCGTGTCCAGCCCGTGAATGCGAGCAAGGGCCTCGATCGCGCCCTGATGCGCCTCGATTGCCTCCACAGTGTCGAGATTGCCCACGTGGGGGCCGACCACCAGCGCGTCTCCTCGATGAAGCGCGACTGAATTTTTTTGATGCGCGCCCACGGCGACAAATGGGGCTTGGCCCTCGTCTGCCGCTTCCGGAAGATCGACCACAAACGGAGCGTAGCCGCGCCCAGCCCGGATCAAAGTCACCTCTCCAGCGATCACTCGCGCCACCGAATCGTCCACAGAATGCGCGATCGGCCGATCGTGAACCAGGAAGAGATCCGCCAGCCCTCCGAGGCGCTTGACGGCCTCGGAGGCCCGGAAACAGATCGGCTCATCCGATACATTGCCACTGGTGGCGACCAATGGCTTTTGCAGCGCATCGAGCAAAAGAAGATGCAGCGGAGTATACGGCAAGAAGACGCCCAGCGACGGAATGCCGGGGGCCACCTGTCGGGATAAAGAATACTGTGTGTGCTCCTGGGCGCCGGCCTTTTGCCGAAGAAGGAGGATTGGGGCCTCCGGGCCAGAAAGAATCTTTTCCTCGAGCGCGGACACTTCGCAAACCTCGCGGATGGCTTCGATCGAAGGAAACATCACCGCGAATGGGCGCGTCTTACGGCCCTTGGTCTTGCGCAGACGAGCCACCGCGGCATCATTGGCCGCATCGCAGATCAGATGAAATCCGCCTACGCCCAGGACCGCGACGATCCGGCCGCCGCGAATCGCCTCGATGGCGTCGGCGAGCGCCCGCTCCCGTCGCGCCAGCACTTGGCCCTCCCGGTCCTGAAGTGCCAACGAAGGACCGCAATCCGGGCAACAATTGGGTTGAGCATGGAATCGCCGATCCGCGGGATTCTCAAACTCGCTTCGACAGGCCGGGCACATCTTGAAGGCGCGCATGGTGGTGCGGGCGCGATCGTAAGGCAAGCGCTCGAGGATACTGAAGCGTGGGCCGCAATGCATGCAGTTGGTGAATGGATAGCGATACCGCCGATTAGCGGGATCGCGAAATTCGCGAGCGCAATCCCTACAGGTCGCCAGATCGGGCAGGATCTCGGCGGCCATCCGTCCGGCGTCGGTCTCTGACGGCTGAATCCTGAAATCCCGTTCGGCGTCGTCCGTCGGAAGGCTCGAGGCTTGCTCCCGCCGGATCCGCGCATGCGGCGGGAGATCCGACCGAAGCATCGATTCGAAGCGCTCGACCCGGGTGGCATCGCCCTGAACTTCGAGTCGGACTCCCTGCGGAGTATTGAGCACCCGACCGGTCAAATCCAGCGCGCGAGCCAAACGGTAGACGAAGGGACGAAACCCCACGCCCTGCAAACGCCCTTCAAGCTCGAGTCTGCGACGCACCGGAGGTGGAACCGTCATGCGCGTCGACTCATGAGAGAATCGAGCCAGGCATCCATACCTTCGCCCGTGCGCGCGCTCACCTTCAGGATCTGCGCACGGGGATTGACGCTGCGGATATGCCGCTCGCAAGCCTCCAAGCTCCAATCCAGATGCGGGATGAGATCGGTCTTCGTAATCAGGATCAGCTTAGCCTCATGAAAAAGGAGCGGGTATTTCGAAGGCTTGTCCTCCCCTTCGGTGGTCGAAAGAAGAGCGACCTTTTCGTTTTCGCCGAGATCGAACGCCGCTGGACAAACGAGATTGCCGACATTCTCAATCACCAGATGGGTCAGGTCGGGGCGGACGAAGCCGCCCAGCTCCTTGCGGATCATCTCGGCATCCAGGTGACAAGCGCTCGCCGTGTTGAGCTGCTTGACCTCGGCGCCGGCCGCCTGAAGCCTCTTGGCGTCGAAATCGCGCTCCTGATCGCCGGTCAGTATGGCGAGCCGCACAGGGGTTTCGGAGAGCGCGCGCAGGCGCTCAGCCGTCTTTTCGAGCAAAAGGGTCTTGCCCGAGCCAGGCGAGCTGATCAAATTCATCGCATGTATCCCGTGCTCTCGGAACCAAGCGCGATTTTCCGCAGCGATCCGGTCATTCTTGGCGAGAACGGATTCTTCCAGCGTAATCCGATGCAGAGCCTTGCGCGGCGCCCGCCAAGGCCCCAAGGGGGCCGCGGGGTGGCTATGAGCTTCTCCATGATCATGATCGTGATGGTGATCATGATCGTGCCCCTGCCCTTGGGTGCGCTGATTGGCTTCACTACAACCGCAGTCGCGACACATCGTCAGTCTCCTTCCACTTCAAGATCAACGATCTTAAATTCCTTACCCTGGCTCAGGCGATACTCGGCGCTGTGGCAGTGGGCACAGCTCCAGGCGCCCGCGTCCATTTCCGAGGGCGGTGTCGAGCGCTCTCCACAAGATTGACACTGCAGCTCGACAGCAATGGGCTCGATCGCGAGCCGAGCGCCGTCCAGCACCGTGCCGCGGGTGATTTCCGGAAAACAAAACTCCACGCACGACGGCTCGACTCCGCTCCATGCGCCGATCCCGACGCGAACCTCGGTCACTCGCTCGAAGCCCTGGACGCGGGCAACCTCTTCGACCTGCTCGACCATCGCGGCCACTAGGGAGACTTCGTGCATCCGAACCCTTCTATTACAGATCGCATCGTCTGCGCCAGATTTGCCTGCGCCTGGCTGGTCATTTGTTCGGAGATGCCCCAATCATAGCCCGGAAGCGCGAGCAGCCAGGCGCTCGGTTTGACCTGGTAAATCTCCTCGCAGAGCGAGAGGACCGCGGCGGGACTCATCGCATGGGTGGAAAAAGTCAACTCGGCCACCGGTTGAAGCTCGCGGATCACGAAAGGCGCCGGAGCGCCCGGCTCACGACTCGCGTCGACAAAGACAACCGTGTCATATTCCGAAATCAGGAGCGCGTCTTCGACGTTGAGCTGGTAGTTCGCTTCGAATTCGACCCCCGACGGCAACCCCGCTTCTTCGAGGCGTTCGACGAGTCGAATCCCGAGACCGTCATCCTGACGCCCGACGTTCCCGATTCCATAGAACAGCACCCGCCGGCCCGCCCGCCATCCGATCCGTTCGGCAATCGTATCCGCCATGACTCAAGCCTCGCAGGAGTCGCCGGCTTCGCCCGCGTTCTTGAACTTACGATCGAGCAGCTTGCCCGCCGAATCCTCAAGCGTGATTTCCAAAGGCATCTGGCCAACCGCATGGGTGGCGCAGCTCAGGCACGGATCGTAGGCCCGGATGGCGACCTCGACCTGGTTGAGCATTCCTTCAGGAATTTCTCGTTTACCGCTGATGACGTTCTTGGCCACCCAGCCCACGGCGCGATTCATCGGTTCATTATTACTCGTGGTCGAGACGATCAGGTTGCACATCGTGATCAGGTCTCGCTCATCGACTTTGTAATGGTGAAAGAGCGTACCGCGCGGCGCTTCGATGATCCCCACGCCTTCGCCGGTCTTGGTCCCGGTCTTGACGAGCGGACCATGAGTCAGGTCCGAATCCTTGAGAAGGTCCCGAATCATCTCGGCCGAGTGGAGCACCTCGATGAGGCGCGCCCAGTGCATATGCATGGACATGCCGTTGGGCTTGCCGTGGGTGTACGCCTTGTAGAGCTGGAACTCCTTCTGCGCCAACGGAGTCGGGATGAAGTCCGCGGTATTGAGACGCGCCAGAGGGCCTACTCGGTACCAGCCTTTTTCTGGACCAAGAGACGGGATGTAGGGGAACTTCATGTAGCTCCAGTTCTTGGACTCCTCGATGATGATCTTCTGGTATTCCTGCGTATCCACTTGGTCGAAGATCTTGTTCCCGTTCGTGTCGACCGCGCGTAGGACGCCGTGATAGAGATCCAGCGCGCCATCCTTGCGCACCAGGCTCATGTAGTTGGAGTCAAAAGCCGCGAAGCCATCGACAAAGGCGGCGTTCTTGCGATGGTAATCCTTGAATAGATCGAGCCCTTCCTGGGCCCACTCCACCATGAGATCCGCGTTGAACTCCGAAGTGCCTTTAAGAAGCTCGTCGCGCTCCGCTTCCGTCAAGTGCTTGTTGATGCCGCCGGGGATGGCTCCAGTCCCGTGGATCTTTTTGCCGGCAGTGAGACGGATCACCTCCTGGCCGAACTTGCGCATGAGAACGGCTTTTTTGGCCAGCTCGGGGAATTTCTGGATCACCCCGACGATATTGCGCTGGGTAGGATCGGAATCGACTCCGAAAAGCAGGTCCGGCGACGCGAGATGAAAGAAGTGCAGCACGTGCGACTGGAAAGTCTGGCCATAATGCATCAGGCGGCGCATTTTGTCGGCCGTCGGCGTGAGCGTGTCGGACGGAACCCCCACCACCACGTCCATGGCCTTGGCCGCGCATAGATGATGGCTCACCGGGCAGATACCGCAAAGGCGCTGCACGAGCACCGGCGCCTCCCAATAAGGACGCCCTTGGACGAATCGCTCGAAGCCGCGAAACTCCACGATATGGAGCCGGGACTGGATGACCTCGTTGTTGTCGTCCAGCTGGATGGTGACCTTGCCGTGTCCTTCGACGCGGGTCACAGGTTCGATAGTGATCTTTCTTGTCATAAAAATTCGCTTTCCGCCTGAAAGGTTCAGTCGTATCGTATGTTACGGGTCGAAAGCTCGTCCAAGCTCTTGCCGGCGATCACCAGATTGAGCGCCTCCCAAAGCAGGTCGGCGCGCGGCGGACAGCCGGGCAGGAAGCCGTCGATCTTGACGACCTCGTGACAGGGATAGACCCGATCCAGGATCATCGGGATTTCTTCGTCGTTGGGAATGAGGTGATTGGCCAATGTCGGCCCTTTGACGTAGGCCTCTTCGAGCAGTTCCTTGACGGGGATGCCGTTGCGCATCGCGGGCAGCCCGCCGGTGATCGCGCATGCGCCGATGGAGACCAGCACCTTGCAGTGCTTGCGGAACTCCTGGAGCACGCGCACGTTGTCACTGTTGCAACAGCCGCCTTCGATGAGGCCGACGTCAATCTCGCCCACGAGGTGCTGGTCGAATTCCTTGATGTCGTCGATCGGTGACTTGTGGAACTCGACGACTTCGACCAGCTCGAGGATCCGCTCATCGATGTCCAGGAGCGACATATGACAGCCAAAACAGCCCGCGAGCGAGGTCGTGGCGAGCTTCAATTTCTTTTTACCGGCTGGCTGAACGGTCTGTTTCTCGGTCGGGATTTGGGTCTGTGCGGCTCGCGGTTTTTTTGGACTCATGTGCCACTTTCCTTTCCTTCGTAGTCCCCCTGGTCGAACTTGCGGTTGCCGATCGGCACCGAGAAGCCGGTGCGCTTCTTGAGAAGCGCGCCCACGGGACAGATCTCCATCGCCTTGCGGGCGGTCTCCTCGGTCATGGCATCCGGATCCGACTCGTCGATGGTCACCCGGATCTCGCCTCCCCGCTGCGTGAAGCCGAACAGGTCGTGGCCGTCCCGGGCCTTGACCCCGCGGACGCAGCGCAGACATTGGATGCAGCGGTTATGCTCGATCAACAGATGGGGCAACCGGGCTTCCACTTTGCGGTTCGGAAAGAGGAACGGAAAGCGCGGAGCGAGCATCTTATAGCGATAAGCCAGGCCCTGCAGCTCGCAGTTGCCGCTCTTTTCACAGGTTGGGCACATGTGATTGCCTTCCACGAAGAGCATCTCGATCAGGCCCTTCCGAAGGTCCTTGAGCTCGTCACTCTCGTTCTCGACGACCATCCCGTAGGAGACCGGAGTATTGCATCCGGGAAGATAGCGCCCTCCGACCTTGACCGTGCACACGCGACACGTCCCGGCGGGCTGCAAGGACTTGAAGTCGCAGAGCGTGGGCAAAAAGACGCCATTCTCGCGCGCCGCCTGAAGGATGGACTGCCCTTCTTTGGCCAGGATCTCTTTGCCGTCGATGGTGATCTTAATAAACGCTTGTTCCATGTCCTCTCCCCGTTTCAGTGTTCCGAATTGAGGTTGGGCTTGCGCTGCGCGACCTCGCAAGAATCCTCCACGGCAAAAGAAAGGTCGAACTGCGACTTGTAGTCGAGGTCCTTCCGAACCTTGGCCGTGTAGACGTCTGTGAAATCCTCGATCGTGGTCAATAGCGGATTGGGCGATGTCTGACCCAGGCCGCAGCGCGAGGCCGTCTTGATCATCTTACCCAGACTCCGAATGCCGTCGATGTCGGCGAGCGTCCCGTTGCCCACCATGATCTTCTCGAGCGCCCGGACCAGCAAGGTGTTGCCCGCCCGGCAAGGCACGCAGAAGCCGCAGCTCTCCGCCTCGAAGAACTTCATATTATTATGAACGATCGAAAGGAGATCCCGCTTGCGCGAGAAGATCGTCACCGCGCCCCCGGTCGGCAGATCGGAGTAGCAGATCTTGCGATTGAACTGCTTTTCGGAAACCATGCGGCCCGAAGGACCGCCGACCAGCACGGCCATCACGTCCTCGGCGCCGCAGAGCGCAAGCACCTCGCGAACAGTAACGCCGTATTCCACCTCGTAAATCCCAGGTCGTGCGCAGTCGCCGGCGATGCTCAGGAGCTTGACGCCCGAAGAGGCCGGAGTACCCATGGCTTTGAACCATTCGGCGCCATTGAGCACGATCTTGGCCCCACAAGAGTAGGTCTCGGGATTGTTGACGATCGTGGGCTTGCGAAGATAGCCCGAGGTCACCGGGAATGGCGGCCGATTGCGGGGCTGCCCACGCTTTCCTTCGGCCGATTCGATGAGCGCCGACTCCTCTCCGCAGATGTATGCGCCCGCTCCCATCTTGATCTGGATGTCGAAGCTGAAGCGGGAACCGAGAATCCTGCGTCCGAGCAGTCCGCGGGCGCGCATGTCTTCGAGCACCTTTTCGAGGTGGTCCTTGAGATAGGCATACTCACCCCGCAAATAAAGGATGCCCTGCCGGGCCTCGATCGCGTAGCCAGCCACGACCATTCCCTCGAAGACGAGATAGGGATATTCCGTCAGGAGCACGCGGTCCTTGAAAGTCCCCGGCTCGCCCTCGTCCACGTTGCAAAGCACGTAACGCGCGTCGGATTCCGTGGCGCGGCAAAAGCCCCACTTCTGCCCCGTGGGAAAACCGGCGCCACCGCGGCCGCGCAAGCCCGAACGCGTGACTTGCTCGATCACCTCGAGCGAACTCAGCTCCATCGCCTTGCGGATCGCCGAACCCGGCTCGAAATCCGTGAGCAGCACCGCGCCCTTGCGGCGGATCTGATTTTCGACCTCGGCGTGAATCACTGGCGAGGCATTGGCGCCGTCGCCACATTGGGCGATCAGGTCGCGAACAGGCTTGCCCGACTTGAGGTCGGCGACGAGACGGCGGACTTTATCGGGCGTAAGACGGGTAAAGACCACGTCATTGATCAGCGCCGCAGGCTCCTGATCGGCCATCCCGATGCACGAGGTCGTGTAGAGCCCGAATTCCCGATCCGCGCCAGTCTGACCAAAGCTCACTCCGGTGGCTTCTTCAAAGGCACGCGCCACTTCTTGAGAGCCGGCCATCTCCGAAGTCGCGCTCGTGTTGAGATAGACGGTGAATCGTCCACGATGCTCCGTGGAAAAAAAATGATAGAACGTCGCGGTTCCCTCGACGTGCACCCGGGGCACGTCCAGCTCTTCGGCAACCGCCGTGATGAACTCCTCGGGGATTCGCCGCCATTGGTTTTGGGCCTCCCGAAGAATCGCCAGTAGCTGCGTCTTGTCGCCGCCGTATCTCGAAACCACGGTCCGCGCTACTGCCTGATAGTCCGCTTGATTCGTCAAATCCACGGTCATGGCCGCACCCTCTCTGACAAGTGACTTAACCACGTTGTTAAGTGGGTCAAACATAGCACTTCATAAAACATTCGCAACGTGGATCCGGATTGAAATTCCCTAAGAAACCGCGTAAAAACGCGCCCGCTTCTACGATCCGCCTAATTCGGGGCGGCATGAATGCGCGCAGCCTGTGCGAAAACGCGAGTGCGAACGAGGCGCTCAGTGCTTCAACGCACGAAGCGGAAGCAGCTCGCGCACGCGCTTGTCACGCAACCAAAGCGCGAGCCAGACCAGAACTCCCAGAGCCGGCTGCAAGATCACCGCTTCGCCCAGGCGCAGATGAGTCACAATGGCTCCGCCGAGTACGCCTGTGAGCAAAATTGCCCCAAGAACTGCCGTCTGCGGCACCAGATAAAACACGAGGGAGGCCAACTCGAGCGCTCCAATCGTAAAGGCCAAGCCACTAGGAATGCCGAAATGCTCCATGCCTTTCAGCGCCTCAGGATGTCGCGTCATCTTCATCGCCGCTCCCATCAAGAAAGGAAATACGACCACTACTGAAAGTACGCGTCCTGTCCAGATCAATGGTTTTATCATGACTTACTAGCTTTGCCGATCATGCAGCCTGCTTCAAGCGGAAAGGTGAAGGGCCCTCCGGGCTTTCCATGCAGCGCCCAGAGAAACGCCGCGCGCCATGACGAAGGTGCCGAGAACCGCGCCCCCCATCCAGTACGCGGCAAAAGGGCGTAACCCTCCGTCAAAAATCTGCACGCCCAGGATCGGAAGCTGCGTCATGCTGGCGACCGCTGTCGCGCGCAAAAGATCGCGGCCAGTGCTTTGCCTCAAGGTTCGAGAAACCAGCAAGAACGACGCCAGCCCGCCGATGCTCGAAAAGATCACTCCACATGCGAACATGCAGAAGGCCATCCCTCCCCAGTCCATAAATAAGGCCGTGAGCCGTTCAAAAGGATTCCACTCCAGCGGCGATTCAAGAAAGACGAACGAAGGACAGAGCAGAATCTCGAGCGCGGTCATTCCCACCATGGCAATCAGCAGCTTGGCGAAAACCCAAGGGTTCCAGAAGCCCGGCACCGCGAGCCGGGGCTGAGGATAGAAATGAAGATAAAAGCCGACACAAAGACAGAGCCACCAGAGAGCGGTGGCGCCCAGCCAGATCGCGCTCATCTGCTCCCGAAACGCGAACCCAAGCGGCAGCGCGAGGATCAAGGTGCAAGCGCTCCCCCAAACCACGGCCTTAAGGATCCTTTGCCCGGTCGGGATCATTTCCTCCTCGAGCGCTCCCTGAATGGCGCTCAAGACCTGACGGCTGACCCTGGGATCGAGTTTGCTTTTGCCTACGTCGCTCACGACTTGTCGCCCCCTTCCTTTGTCTGGAGAAGTTCCTTCATGCGCCGCTTGGCGCGAAAGAGCGCCTGACGCGCGGCATTTTCGCTGAGTCCGACAACGCCGCCGATCTCGCGCGCCGAAAGCCCGTCCCATTCGCTCATCAAAAGAATCTCGCGCTGACTGACCGGCAGGCGCGAGAGAAACTCTTCCGCCAGCTGAAGCTGTTCGCGGATCAGTAGCCTGGCCTCCACATCCTCATCGGACGGAATATTGCCATGAGCCTGCTCCTGGCCATCCCCTTCGAGCCCCACATCCAAGCGAAAACTCGCCTTGCCGACAAAATCCCGCAACACGTTGAGGGCGATCGTGAAAAACCAGGCGCCGAAGCCGCGACCGGGCTCGAACTCCTGTCGCGAACGATGGACCTGCAACCAGGTCTTCTGAAAGAGATCGGCAGCAAAGTGTTTGCGACCGGGCGGAAGCCGCCGTTCGAGAAACCCAAAAAGCCTCTGCTCCTGGCGATGATAGAGCTCGGCGAAGGCGAGCTGATCGCCCGCTGCATAGGCCTGCATCAACACTTCGTCGCACCCCAGGGCTTCACTCTCCCCGGACTCGATCGCTGAAATCACGTCCCCTATGTGATCCTGTTCCCCGCCTCGGAGCAAGCGCAAACTGTCATTCGCTTCCAAGGCTGAATCGACAACGACGGAATCTCAAACACCTACTCACGAAGCCCAAAAGGCCGCCTCGAAAGCGGTGAGCCCTCTTTAACTGCACAGCCCACCTCGGGAGCGTCCGCCCTGACACAGAGCTCCTATTTTCAGGGCCGTAACGAAACGCAAGCCCGATCGTATCTCCATTGTGTATGATCCCGCTCATGATTCGTCGTCCCATTGGCATAGCCTACGTCTTCGTCTTCGTCACCGCCTTCGCCGTTTGCAGGGCGCCCAGCGCGTATGGCAACTCGTCCTTTGCACTGACACTGACTCTGCAGCAGGCCTTGACCGAGGCCCAGCGCGGTAATCCGGATCTGAGAGCGATTGAGGCCCAGGCTGTGGCCCAGGACTCCGAAGCTGCCGCGCGCTTTTACCTTCCTCCGCCGATGTTGAGTCTTTCGTCGATGGGCATGAATGGCCCCTTGGCCTCCGACGGCCACATGCGCACCACGATCCAGCTCACGCAGGACATCCCGTTTCCGGCCAAAATCTCCGGCAAACGAGAGGCGGCGCGCCAGGAGGCGCTCGCCGCACGCGCTTCAGCGCGCGCCCGCTGGCTGGAGCTACGGATGAGTGTCCGGCGAGCGTACTTCGAATATTGGCGCTCACGGGAGGCGCAGTCGCTGATCCAGGAAAAGATCGAGGTCCTCGAGGACCACATTGCTCGGCTCAAAGTCGGGTCGCTCCAGACACAAATGCTCCAGGCCCATCTCGTCGCGGTGAAAACGGATCTCGAAATCGCGCACTCGGAAATGGACGCCGCGCGCGCGCAGGAGTCCGCGGCCCGAGGCGAGCTCAACGCTTTGATGGGCAGGGACGCGTTTGATGCTTTGGGGGCTCCTGAAGAGCCCGCGCTTGCATCTCTCCCGGCGGCGCCAGGCGCTGCCGAAGTCGATCGGATAACCGAGGCCCACCCCATGGTGGCCGAAGCGCGCTCGATGATGGAAGCGGCCGAGGCGGAAAAAGCGGCCACGCGTGGCGAGTGGTTTCCCGATTTCCAAGTCGCCTGGCGGCAGAATAACAGCACTTCGCTCGCCTCCGAGCCGTCCAGCTCCGAGCTGATGGTCGGAGTCACGCTCCCCTTTGCCTACTTTTGGCAACCTGCCGCGATGAACCGCGTGGCCGGGGCTCGCGCGGTCCAGGCCGAAGCGCAACTCCATTCGCGGCGCAACTCGCTCCGCCTGCAGCTCCTGCGCAAGCACGCGGAGCTGGCCGGACTGCGCGCGCAGCTTGAGCGCTATCGCGACAATGTCCTGAAAGGCGCGCAAAAGCGCCTGCAGATCGCGCACGGCATCGCTCCGACCGACACCGAAAGCCTCAACGAACACCGTGAGTCGACCGAAAAGGCCGTCGAGTTTCGGATGAAGGCCCTCGAGCTGCGCGTGGATTACGAGAAGGCGCTGGCCGAATACCAAAGCGCGCTGGGCGAGGAGCCCTCCGATACGCAGGCTCGCCAGCCCTGAGAATTCCCTGAGAACCGAACGACAAGGAATGCAAAGTATGAAGAACCACCCGCTGATGCTACTCTCCTTCCTCGCCTCGCTGACCCTGGGCGTTACTGCCTGCACGCAGAACAAGCCCGGCACCCCGACGCCGGAATCGTCCAGCGCTAAGAAAGCCGAAGAAACCGTTTGGACCTGCTCGATGCACCCCGAGGTGCGCTCCAACAAGCCAGGCCTTTGCCCGATCTGCCATATGAAGCTCGTGCCGTTGAAATCGCTCACGCCGCGGCCGGAGTCGTCTCCGCAGGCCATGCACTCGGAGCACTCGGAGCATTCCGATCACTCAGGACACGACGGCGCGCGGGATCAGGTGAGCACCGGCGCTCCCGCGGCTGCGGTGGGAGGCCGCGCCTCGCTCCAGCTCACGCCCGAGCAGGAGATTCTCAGCGGCGTCAAACCGGTCGCGGCCGTGTTCAAAGTGCTCAAGCACGAGATCGAGGCCCCTGGCCGAGTGACCGGCGCGGGCCGCGTGTCGTTTCAGATCTTCGAGCAGGACCTGGGGCTTCTCAAGGCGGGACAGAGCTTTGTCGCCTCGTCTCCCTCGCTTCCCGGCGAAACCTTGCGGGGCAAACTCCTCTCCGTCTCTTCGATCCTGGATCCAATGACCCGCACGGGGCGCGTCGAAGGAACTTTTGACGGAGCGCACGGCTCGCGTCTGCGAGGCGAGGCGACCGTGACGGGAGTCATCCAGGTCGAAACCGCCCGGGTGATCGCGATCCCGGAAAACGCGGTCATGCACACGGGCAGCGCGGATCTGGTCTTTATCACCGATGGCAAAGGCGCCTACCGACCCGCCGCGGTCCGGCTTGGCATCAAGGCGCAGGGCTTTTACGAAGTGGTCGAAGGCCTTCAGGTCGGCACGCTCGTTTCGAGCGGCCCCAACTTCCTGCTCGACTCCGAGGCGCGAGTCCGCGCCGGTGGCGCGAGCGCCCACGAGCACGGCGCGACCCACACGGCAAAGGAGGGGTTGAAGCCATGATCAGCAACATCATCCGCTTTGCCGCGCACAATCGTTTTCTCGTCATCGTGCTGACCGCCTTCGCGATGGTGCTCGGCGCGCTGGCGCTCAAAAGCATCCCGATGGACGCGATTCCCGATCTCTCCGACACGCAGGTGATCGTCTATTCGCGCTGGGACCGCTCGCCCGACCTGCTCGAGAACCAAGTCACCTACCCCATCACCACGGCTCTGTTGGGAGCCCCCAAAGTCAAAG
>CAYXVB010000054.1:15506-21051 GCA_964467785.1 uncultured Bacteriovoracaceae bacterium | reverse complement strand
TTTTCACTGACTTCTTCTCTCAATCTTTCCGGCCACATCTCCTGCTTCGAAAACACATCTCTCGAGCCCCCCTTTAATTCTTGTAGTTGAATACCGACAAGAGCCTATGCGGCTTCGCCTCGCAGCTTTAATCATTCTATTTTACGACTGGGGATCTGCCCACGCCGCGATGGATCAGGTCGGCGTGCTCTGGCAAATGCACTCGGACGTGCAGTTCAGCCGCGATGTCGATGAATTCACAAAAACTTTTCAGGCGCTTCAAATTCAATCCCAACCGCCTCTGTCTCCAGATATCTCACTTTCTCAATTTGGGGCGGCAGTAAGTCGAGCACTGGAATCGAGCTCATCCAATGAAGGCGCTGAACTCTTCGTCCATCTATCCTCCCACGGCTGTGTAGGCTCCGTTTCTTGTTCCGGCGGTAAGACTCTGGCTCACGTGGACCTTCTCAAAGAGCTAACGAATCGAATCGCGAACTATAAAAACACTTCACGGAAAAAAGTGACCGTCAATCTGCTCTGCGACATGTGTCATTCCGGAAGCTGGAAAGAGTCGATTCAAAAAATCTCTGGCGAACATCCGTTCCACTACAATCTACTCACGTCTTCCGCCACGCAGGAATACGGTTACTCCTCTCAATTCCTAAGGCAATTCATGGATGCGCAGGACTTTTTGAACAGAATGGGCCCGGACGCGGAGAAGTTTTGCCCAGGCTGTACCCGCTTTGAAAAAGCCGCTAAGCTGCTTTCAACAGTCCACTTCAGCAACATCATTACCCCACAAGCCGTCAGCAGTAAACGGGACTTTCTAACGCTAACGGACGGAGAGTTAGCGACCTTACTCAAGCACAGCGACAATCGCACATTCAACGCGATCTACGCCCACGTCGAAGAAAAAATTCAAACCGCGCCGCTATCCGAAGGCGCTCAAGAACTCAGACGGGCGCTCTCAAATCTACGAAATTCTCCCAATCCCGGCATTCAAACCAAAGCTCGCCTAAAAGTAGCGCTCCTCGAAAATCAAACTGACGAGATGATCGAAACGATCATGTCCCCGGATTTCGGTAAACATTTCGTATCCGAGCCGTACCCGGACGAAATCCAGATCTCCGAAGCAACAAACTTTCGAATGAGCCCGAACCGCAATCGATTTCAAAATTCAACGGAAGCGACAAATGAAGTAAGAAAGATCGTTCGGGAAAGATTTTTAAAAAATCCAGAGGCGTACGATACGCTGCAATTCAACCCCAAGACGATCGCATTTTTTTCAGAAGACCTCGATCAGATCGTGAAAAGATTCGACCGGGACCCACTTCGCTTGAAGGAACTCTTCTCTGGAATCAAGTCCTACTTCCAAGAGGCGCCCTCTGGATCCGGATCCGACTTAGCGCAAGCCGTGACGGCGTTGAGGCGCGTCCCGGAAGGAACCTCGGTGGAAGGGCTTCGCATTTCCGATTGGGCCACGGATCAACAGCGCACCCTCTTCAACACGAACTTTCCGGCATTCATGAAACTTTACGACACTCAACTCAACACCCTTATCGAAAGAGGAGAAGTCGGACCGATTTACGACTCATTCACGAATTACTTGAAAATGGCCGACGAGTCCCAACTTTTGCGCAACCCCTCCTTGAGAACGCATCGAGCCGACGTGCTAAGAAAAGTCGTTGATCATATCATATCCAAGAACGACACTAGCGACGCCGCCATCAAAACGATCGAAGCAGCCATCGAAGGACATGGAAAACTCGCCCTTCCCGAGACCTGGGTGACCTACATTGAAGAAATTCCTCGGAAAAAGCTTTCCACATTCCATATTGAGACTTTAATCTTAAATTTACGCTTAAAATCTCTCAGATACCGCTTCGACGACGACCCGAACATGTTGCGAGCGATTCATGAAAATCTTGACCGAATACTGGAAGATCCGAAGTCCTACAAAAGTCGAAACATTTTCGCCCTGATAACGGCATACGAGGACTTAAGTAAAACGCCTTGGGCATCGGACCCGGGCTATCTAAAAACAATGAACAAGTTCAAGACGAACGGATATCCAATGTTCACAGATGCAATGCTCGATAGCGCGATGCACTCAAATCCTTTATTTCTGCGATCTCACCCACAAGTGATGACTTATCTGCGAGAGCTCTCGGCAAAGCCGCAAGCCGTCGAAGCTTTTCTTGAACGATCCAAATGCAGTCGATTCTACTCCTTATTCAGATGAGGATCACCAGGCGCCACGACAGCGCCCGCCTCATTTGGCGACAATAGGCTCAACAGCGATGACATGATCTGAATAGGATCAAAGCGGCAAAGCCTCCACTGAATCAGCAGCCGCGGCATCGATCTTAAAGAATTGGAGAATCGCCCTTGTCCGGTCGCATCGGATAGACTGGTGCGCCCGGGCCGTCCTGCGCGAGATTGGCGAACAACGTGTACTCAGCGAGCCATTTGAGCCGAATCGTATCCGTCTCACCGGCGCGATGCTTGGCGACAATCAGCTCCGCGACTCCGCGATCCTCGGTTTCCTTATTGTACACTTCATCGCGATAGATGAAGCAAACGATGTCGGCGTCCTGCTCGATGGCACCGGATTCACGGAGGTCGGAGAGCATCGGGCGCTTGTTGGGGCGAGACTCGACGCCGCGGTTGAGCTGAGAAAGCGCGATGATCGGCACTTTGAGCTCTTTGGCGAGGTTCTTGAGGTTTCGCGAGATTTCGGAAATTTCACGCTCACGTGAGCTGTCGCCTTTTTGCGAAGCCTTGGTGCCCTTCATGAGCTGGAGATAGTCGATGACGATGAGATCAAGGCGCTTCTCATTGGCCACCAGGCGGCGACAACGCGAGCGCACGTCGAGTACGTTGAGATCCCCCGAATCGTCGATGAAGATCTTGGATTTGGAGAGCTGGTCCGCGGCCTTGGCCAGGCGGTCCCAGTCCTCGCGGCTCGAGATACGACCGATCTTCAGGCGCTTGGAGTCGATGCGCGACATCATCGAGAGAAAGCGAAAACCCAATTCCTCTTTGGACATTTCAAGCGAAAAGATCGCGACCACCGGTTTATCCCCGGGCGACGCGAGCCCATGAGAGACCGAGGCAATGTTCTGCGCCATCGAGAGAAACAGCGACGTCTTCCCCATCGCGGGTCGAGCGGCAAGAATCATCAACTGGCCCGCGCGCAAGCCGCTAGTCAATTTGTCAAAGTCATTGAAGCCAGTCTGCAGTCCGACGACATCCGACTTGCGCTGACCCATTTCCTCGATCAAATGCAGATTATCGTTCAGGATCTGCTTCATTCCAGCGAACGAACGGCTCTGCTTCGCGTCGCGCACGGAGAAAACGCTGGCCTCGGCCTTATCGAGGAAGGACTCCATGTCCTCGACGCCTTCAAACGCCTCTCCCTGGATCTCGCTCGTCGTATCAATCACTCGGCGGAGAATCGCCTTATCGCGAACAATACGGGCGTAATAGCTCACATTGCCGGTGGCAAAGGAGTCCTCAAACAAGCTGGTCAGTGCAGCAGTGCCACCCACGGCCTCGAATGCTCCGCGATCGCGAAGCGAGGCCGTGAGGGTAATCAGATCGACGGGCTCGCCTCGCTCCATGAGCGAGACGAGCGCCTCGAAGATCTTTTGATGGGAGTCCCGGTAAAAGTCCCGGGGTTCAATTCCGATTTCCTGAACGCGATGGAAGGCTTCGTTGTTCAGCAGGATCGCGCCGAGAATGGAACGCTCGGCCTCGACGTTATGAGGAGGAAGCCTGCGCCGGCCGATATCGCCGGCGGCTTCCATCATCTCATCCCCACCAAACATCGGTGCCCCCCTTCAGGAGAGGAATACTCTCAGGGCTTACTCTTCTTTCGCAACCCAAACCTTCACTGAAGCGGTGACTTCTGGGGCCAGCTTCACGGAGGCAGTGTGGACGCCGAGAGCCTTGATCGGGTGCTCAAGATGGATCGAGCCCTTCTTGATCGCGAAGCCGCCCTTGGCGAGCGCATCGGCGATTTCAGCGGTACTGACGGAGCCGAACAGCTTGTCGTGCTCGCCAACCTTCTTCTTGATCGTGCAGGAGAAGTCAGCCAACTTCTTGGCAATGGCTTCAGCGTCGGCCTTCTGGGCCTGGCGTTGATTCTCGAGAGCCTTCTTGGTGGCTTCGATCTGCTTGATGTTGCCTTCATCGGCAATCATAACGAGCTTGCGCGGCAGAAGGAAATTGCGCGCGTAGCCTTCGCTAACATTCACCAGGTCGCCGATGTGGCCCAGGTTCTCGACGTTTTCGCGTAAAATGACCTGCATGGAACTTAACTCCTTAACTGAAACCGATCTTAAATAGACCGTTACGTTTGCCTGAACTTCGAACGAAAGTCAAACCAGAGATCGAAGAACCCCAGGCTGAGCAAAAGCGGTGTCATCACTGACCCCACCAGCACATAGCCTGCAGTTCGAAACAGCCCCCTCACACCCCAGAGATCAAAAAAGAACGCCAGGATACTGAGTCCCTGTAGGGCATAGATCGTCATCAAAACCTTGAACAGGTTCAAAGCAACTGGAGAGATGTACTTAACGCCCACCAGCAAAAAGAACCCGCTGACAAGAGTCGGCCAAACTAAAAACTCCGGCGCCTTCCAGGTTTGGAAAAAGTCGGGACCCAAGCCCACCTTCTCGCGAATCTGACCCGGATTCAGGCGCAATAGCACTACGGTGCTCGCCCAAACAGCGATCAGCGACAAAATCGCGATAGCCGAGGGCATCTCGACCAGGAGACTGCGCTTCCACTCCGCGATGTCCTCGGGACCATTGACTTGGACAGGCAAGCGATCTGGCGGCACTGTTTGAACGAGCGCATCCACTGCAACCGAAATCTCACGTCCCGCTTCGCTCCATGCCTGCGCCGGGCTAAAATTGAAATGAACGAGCGTCCACCCTAGGCCGATCACTGCCATCACACCCCAAGCAAAAACAGCGGCCCTCTCCGGCTTACGGAAAAGTCGAAAACCTTCGGCAAGCCCTAGGGCGAGAGCGATGACAAAAACGGCGAAAATGGCGAAGCTTGCAACTCCGCCAAGCAAGAATACGATCGTGCCATTGGTCAGGGCGGCCAGCCAGGCCCAAGAGCGTCCCCGGCGAAAAGAATGAATCAAGATGGGGATCGGCGCGAAGACAGCGAAGAAAGCGCTGAGAAAGAGAACTGCGCTCGCGAAGTAGGGCACAATTCGCGCCCGAAACGGAAGCACACCCCGCGCCCCGGGGCGCCGAGCGGAGTTCCGCTCAGCGCCGCCCGAAGCAGCAGAAGTGTTTACATCAGGTGTCTGATGAGGAGCCTGGAGATCAGGCGCCCATCGAGACATAGCCAACCAGGGCCAGGTTACGCGCCCGCTTCACGGCGGTCGTCAGCTTGCGCTGATGCATCGCGCAGTTACCCGAAATGCGGCGCGGAACGATCTTACCGTGCTCGGTCACGAAAGACTGCATCATGCGAGCATCTTTGTAATCGAGGACGAATTCATTGTCCGAGCAGAAGCGGCACACCTTTTTACGGTGGAAGCCAC
>CAYXVB010000054.1:13566-15496 GCA_964467785.1 uncultured Bacteriovoracaceae bacterium | reverse complement strand
TCCATACGTTCTTCACGGTCCTGACGGTCCTGCTTGCCAGCGGGAGCCGAAGATTCAGACTTGGTCGTAGTAATCATCGCCATTGTCGTATCTCCTTATAAAATTAAATAGTTTACTCGCCGGCTTCTTCGGAAGCGGCGGCGGCGGGAGCGCTGCGGTCACGATTGTCGTAGCCACGGCGTTCGGCCATGCGCTCTTCACGACGAGCTTCGCGCTCTTCTTCGCGCTTCTTGGCGGCAGCCTGGATTTCGGCGCGGCGCTTCTTGAAGGCTTCGCCGTCGAATTCCTTCTCGAGATTGACGGTGAGGAAGCGAAGAACGTGCTCCGAGAGGCGCAGGTTACGTTCGATTTCGTGAACGATGTCGCCTTGGCCGGTGTACACGATGTAGTTGTAATGACCGCGGGATTCCTTGCCGATCGAGTACGCAAGCTTCTTGCGGCCCCAGTCTTCGGTCAGGACGGTCTCACCCTTGTAAGCGGTGATGACGCCAGCGATACGATCCTGAAGAGCCTTCAGGCCGTCGTCCGAAAGTTCGGAACGGGTGATGATAGTGGTTTCGTAACCGGGCAGTTTGCCGGTGATAGCGGACATATGAATCCTCCTTATGGATCATGAGCCTAAGAGCCCAATCGCCCGGGGCGGATATTTTAAATTCCCCGAGCAAGGTGCACTTCTGGATAAGTCCTATTACTTACGGCCAGGCCAAGGGGCTTAACACAGCAAATTCAAGGTTTCCAACCCGAAATTCGACGACCGACTCTGGGCACATTCGAGCCGTCTCCCGCAAGTTTGATCCATTCAGGGCTAAAGGCCGTACTTTGA
This sequence comes from uncultured Bacteriovoracaceae bacterium, assembly GCA_964467785.1. Taxonomy (GTDB): domain Bacteria; phylum Bdellovibrionota; class UBA1018; order UBA1018; family UBA1018; genus CAYXVB01. The sequence goes on along the minus strand of CAYXVB010000054.1, from coordinate 14,673 downwards.
GTGGGTATGGCCCAAGAAAGAAAATCACTGCTGACAAACGTATCCCAACCCTCATCCAAAAAGGCAGAACATGAGTTCGGAAAAGTCAGCGAGAACGTCCGACCAGCGGGTTTTCTTCGTCGGTATTCGACTCTTTGGCCTTGGCGGCGGAGATCGCGGCATCGACCTGCCGACTACGGCGGGCATCGAGGAACTGTACCACCCAGATGGCTCCTTCATACATCAGCACGAGCGGGACGCCGAGGATGATCATCGACATCGCATCCGGAGGCGCAAAGAGCGCGGCAACAACCGCGATGCCGATCACGGCGGTCCGGCGATGAGTCCGCAGCATGGGAGCATCAATCACCCCGAGAACGCCCAGAAGGACGATGAGCACCGGCAATTCGAAGGCCAAGCCGAAGAGAAGGAGCAGCTTGAGCGCCGTATCGTAATAGGCGCTAATCGTCAGCAAGGGCACGTCGCTCGCGGCACCGTAACTGATGAAGTACTTGAAGCCCACCGGGAAGAGCACGTAATAGGCGAACGCCGCGCCCGCGATGAAAAAGGTGGAGGCCGCGGTCACGAACGGAACCACCATCTTGCGTTCGCGGGGATAAAGGCCCGGAGCGATGAACTGCCAGAGCTCCCAAAAATAGTAGGGAGCGCCGACGAACAATGACGCATAGCCCGCGATCTTCAGATGGGTGAGGAAATTCTCGAAGAGGCTCGTGAAGTAGAGCTTTTGCTGCTCGGGCGGAAGCGCATCAAAAAGCGGCTTGCGCAGAATTTCGAGGAAAAAATCCGCCTGGAAATAGCAGAGCACGAACCCTGCCATGAAGACCCAAAGGGAACGAACCAGTCGAGCGCGAAGCTCGTCCAGATGATCGTAGAAGCCCACGACCTTGCTCGGTTGCTCGGATTTTGAAGAATTCTCTTGAGACATCGGAACTTGAAGGTAACATTCGCCTTCTCACAAGGAGTTGTCAACCTATGCGCTCAAAGACAATGCCGATTCTTTTCGCCGCGATCCTGGTTCTGCTTATTGGCGGAGCCTTCCTCTACATGCAGAACAAGGAAGGTGGCGAACAGCCGGCCGTCAACACCACGGAGCCAGCGCACGCGGAA
>CAYXVB010000054.1:0-13556 GCA_964467785.1 uncultured Bacteriovoracaceae bacterium | reverse complement strand
CGGCGCCCATGAACGCGGGAGTCACCTCAACGGAGGCCTCGCCCTCGCCGGGCGCGATGCCCGCAGCTGGAGGTCCGACCTCCAATCCGAATCCGGATCTCACCGTCGACGCCAACGGCCTCTCCAAAGCTACCGTGGTGATGACCACCACACAGGGCGTGATCCGCTTCAAGTTCTATCCGCAAGATGCTCCGGGCACCGTCAAGCGCATCATCGAGCTCATCAACATGGGCTTTTACAACGGGCTGTCCTTTCATCGCGTAGTGCCGGGATTCGTGGTCCAGGGTGGCGACCCTCAGGGCACCGGCGCGGGAGGCAGCGGCGTCAAGCTCAAGGCCGAGTTCAACAAGCGTAAACACGTCGAAGGGACGGTCGCCATGGCCCGGGCTCAGGACCCGGACTCGGCCGATTCGCAGTTCTACGTTTCGCTCGGCACGCATCCGCACCTAGACAACGCCTATACGGTATTCGGGCAAGTGATCGAAGGAATGGATGTCGCCCGCAAGATCCAAGTGGGCGACAAGATGATCAGCGTTCGAATCGAATAGTCATTGCCATTCGCCTGAGCTTCCGGAGCCCCGCCCCGGCTTGGCACTCGGCCTCGGGGCTACGGCAAGCGTCTCGTTGAGCGCGATTCCGGCTTCCTGAAGCGCCTTGGCGGCGCGCTCGCTCTTCGTCCTCAGCCAAAGGTCGTAGAGACGCAGGATGTCCTTTTCAGTCCGCGGCGTGGTCTGATCACTGATTTCGGCAAAGACATCGACGAATGCCCCGAATTTATCGGCCAGCTCGAGATAGACGTCCCGGAGCACGTCCTCCTCGGCGCGACAGGCGACATGCTGATAGGCCGTGCCACCCATGTCGATGTAATAGTCCACGTCGACCAGCTTGCGCTGCAGGCTCTCCTGGAAAAAACCGGCCGTATAAAGCGAGATATCCCCGACATGACGGAACAGGGCGCGCTGGGCGTAGCGCTCCTCGGTCTCGAGCGCCTCCTTGACCAGGATCGCGAGCGGCTCCTCGCGGAAGGAGCCGTTTTCGTCCCGAGCATAGAGCCGGTCGCTCGAGATGAACTGATTCAGCAGATTGACGAGATAAAACTCGGTTTCCGGTTGCGCGGACACCTTTTGCCGCTCGAGTGCCGACGTCACGAGCTCCCGGAAATAGTCCTGCGGCTGAGTTACCAAGGTGAGATTGGATTTATTGCTCATAATGAAGCTAAACTAATTTAATTCACACCTGATTGACGGTGCGAACCAGTCCCTCTCTTCATATGTTAGACCTGTCACGCGCTCTGTCAATTCAAGCTCAATATCATTTATTGATTAATGACGCCCGCCCTGTGTCCCCGGCACCCTACCCGGGCGGACCCCTGAGCTGAGCATGGACGCCGGATCCGTTTCGCAGTAAACTCAACCACGTGAACCCACTCAACTATCGAGCATCACGCACGGACATCCGACTCTTGGTCGCCGGCCTGGCCTTGGGCTCCGCCTTGGCCGCCCCCATTGCATGGGCCGCCGAGATCGACGTCAAGCTCTTCGGCCAGCCATGCAAGCTAAGCGGACCGCACGAGACCGCCACCCTTAAGGCGATCCACTCGGTCAGTCCCGAGCAGGCGGTTCCAGACGATCTTCTGACTGAATTCCGGGCAGACCGCGCGGCCCAGCTCAAAAGCTCGCTCGAGAGGGTGAAGTCGGCTCGCCCCCTGCCTTCGTCGCTGGACCGATACCGCGACAAACAAAAAAGGCGTCTCAACGCGATGATCGCCTTTTTCGAAGGCTTTAACGTCGCCCGTAACGATCGCAAACCGGAGCCGATGATCGAGCGAGTCAGCCACTCGCTGGGGCGACAAGATCTCGAAAGCTTCAGCGCCTTGGTTCGCAAAGCCTTTAGCACGTCCGCCGGCAAGCCCTTGAACAATGAAACGGGCGAGCAGCTCTTTGTCGACTATCTCGAGCGGATCCAGGCCGACCCCGAAGAGGACTTTCACCGCGCCACCCGCAAGCTGCAGGTCAGCTATGACTGCGCCTTGGGCGAGCCGGACGACGAGTGACCGCGGCCGACGCTATCGCAGCCCTCTCAATAAGAGACCTGGCGCCGACGGATCATCACCCATACAAACCAGCCACTTGATCGGAACGAGATCGGACTCCGGGAGCACGCGCCGATCCCGCTGCGCCATGCGATGCATGTCTTGCGCGAGAGCACTCAGTTCGTCGACGAATCGCTTTCGCGTCTCCCTTGAGACCGGATACCAGGCGCTGTTCACGAAATTCCCCTCGCGAAGCCCGGAATAAACCACCTCTCTCAACACGCCTTCGACAAACTTGAGATCCCCATCGAGTAGATACTTCTTCTGAAGCGGCCCCTGAATTCGCCAGGACAAAGTCCCCCGATGCCTTAACCGGACGGAATCCTTCGGACCGATATCGAGCAGGCCCGCTTTTTCGAGTTTGCGCAGCGCTCGAAAGACGGCGGCCCACTTGAGCCCATGGCGTTTGGCGATCTCTTGGGGAGCCAGGCCGTCATGAATCAGTACATAGAGCGCGAATAGCGCGGGCTCAGATGCGAGCAGTCGCTCCTGGGCTTCGTCCAGCCGATACTCTTCAAGACGCGCGGCTTTGACCGACTCCATGAGATCCGCGAGAGTGATTCCGATGATTCCGCAGATTCGCTCCAACCTTGAAAGCGGTACGTCGGCTTCCGAGGCAAACAGCCTTTTGACTGTCTGTTCGGACACATTCAACTCCGCTGCAATCTCCCGATATCGAACCCGCTTCGAACGAATGATGCCCTTCAAAGTCAGAATGATCGAACGCGTCTCTGAGGAATCCATTCATCCACTGTAACCCACACATTCGATAAGTTACATTTAATGTAACTTTTTGATTTACAATAGCCTACCAAGAGACATCAGGAGATACCCGCGCTCGAAAGAGGTACCTATGTCAAAATCTCCGATCCGTCTTTTGGTTTTACTCGCCCTGCTCAGCACTTCCATCGCCGAGGCCGCGATCACGCTCAATCTCCGATTGCCACCCGAGGATACCGCGGCTTTCATTCACCGTACCGCAGGGATGAACGAGACCCAATGGCTCGACGCCTGGAGAAGTTGGGAAAATCAGACACCCGAGACCGCTTCCATCTACAGCAAGGTCTTCAACTCCGACAATTCCGGCTGGGAACAAAAGAAGTCCGCCCGCCTCCACGCGCTCTTCCAATCTTGGAGCGTCCTCGAAGCGGGAATGGTTCAAGCCGCTACATCTGCACCAACGACCCTTGAAAATATGGCATCCAAGTTCAATGAACATTTTCCGGATACGACGCTCGAGGTTCCCGTCTATCTTCTGCCCTCCGCGATGGGATTTAACGGAAAAGTCATCCTGGAAAAGAGCGGCGAATCCGTCCTGTTACTGGGAATCGACGTAATCGCGCAGCGAAACGACAATCTAGACGTCCTGGCCGCGCACGAGCTCTTTCATGTCCTTCACTTCGGGCGCCTCGGGGGTTCGGATCATGATGCCGGACTCTTTGCCCCCCTTTGGGCGGAGGGCTTGGCCACCTATGCGAGCGGCGTTTTCGCGCCGGCACCCCAAGCCGAGCTGCTGATGGACCCGGAACTGGCGATCCAATGCGGGGATGCGCGCAATGTAGCTGACTGGGCTCGGGAATTTCTCCGAATCTCAACCCTAACAGGCCGAGATATCGATCAGGATTACAGGGACTGGTTCAAGCTTGGCGGCACTTCATCTCCCAAACGCCGCGGCTATTGCCTAGGAATGAAGCTCGCCGAGCGTTTGGCTTCCAAACACCCCTTGACTGAACTCACCCGATGGAGCGCCAAAAGGATCGAGGCCGAGATGCGCGCCGGATTGAAGGAGCTCGCGGAGCGCTCGGATACGCGTTGAAGGTCAGGAAAAATGGCGGCGTAATCGCCAGATCAATGTCGGCGAAACTCCGGTGCCGACCCAAACGACCTCTTGCTTGGCATCGAGCAATACCACGGTGGGAGTAGCCGCGACCTGAAGAGCGGCCGCCGCATTCCCATCGACGTCAATGAAGCTTGGAAAGGGATAGCGACGCTCCTGCGTCACCCGAGCGACGAGCGCCGGCTCCTCACCCATACTGATCAGGATGATCCGGTCGGCTGGGATTTCCGCGTTTTTGGCAGAATCGCGCAAACGCGAGAGCTCGAGCTGGCAGGGCCCGCACCAGGTCGCCCAGAATACGAGTGCCACGGGGCGATCCGCCGGCCATGGCCTGGGCGACCGGACCCCGTCCTCGCGCGTGAGCTCGAACGCGGGGGCAGGCTTGCCTTGTAAATTGAAGTGCGACCACCACGCGGGCACGCGCTGCCACAGCACCACCGCGAGCAGCAGGAAGAAAACGAGATTACCGATCCTCTTGGACCATGCCGACTTTGATGACGCTTTCGCTTTCATTTGAGCCATCCTTTCCGCCGGAACCAGAGGTAGGCCGAGAGCTCGACGATGACCATCGCGAGCAGGGCGGCCGGATAGCCGAACTCCCACTTGAGCTCGGGCATCCGCTCGAAGTTCATACCGTAGATGCCGGTAATCACGTTGAGCGGCAGCAGGAACACCGAGAAGATCGTGAGCACGCGCACGACCTCGTTGATTCGGTGCGATGCCTCATTGGTCTTCTGCGACGCGAGGGAGATGTGAAGGTTTAGAAGCGAGCCCACGCTCTCGACCAGCTCTTCCGTGTAATAGTAGGAGCTCTCGGCCTCTTCGCGCAGATCCTGCAACTGGGAGGAGTCGACATTCACGGCGTGGGAGATCCGGGGCAGCAGGTCAATGGTCGCCCGCAGCATGCGCCGGTAGACAAAGACTTTGCGCCTGAGAAAGTAGAACCGGCTGATGTCGATCTGCCGGGCGACGCGCGAGCCCTGCGCGCCGAACACGCCCATCTCAAGCTGTTCGAGCTGGGTCAGGGCCTGGTCGATAGGCTTGTCATACGTAGCGACGCAGCCCCGGATCAGGTCACCGAGAATCGGAAGCAGCGTCCGCGAGGAGATCAAGTCGCCGTGCTGCCACTTCTTGCGGATCCGCCCCAGAAAATCCTGATCCTTGCGATGGATGGAGATGATGAACTGCGGGCTGCAGAAGATCGCGAGCTTTCGGGTCAGCTCCTGGACGGTGTCCGCCTCGGAAGTCGACGCGTCGTCATAGCTACGCAGGATGACGAACTCTGTCGCCCCGGACCTTTCGTGCTTGGGCAAGTGCTCGGGATCGAGACAGTCATGGATCAGCGCAGGATTGAGCCCGTACTCCGCGCCGATCCGCTCGAGCTCCTCGCGGGTCGGATTGACGATGTCCAGCCAGTGAAAGGCTTTTCCTTCGATACGTGTCTGCGCGTCCATTGGAGACGGATCACCCGACGACGGAGGTCACCATATGGGGCTCAATCAGATACTTACGGCACACGTCCTGGACCTTCCGCGCGGTCAGCGCGTGAACCTTGCGCACCACTTCGTCATCTTCGCTGAGCGGGATGCCGTAAAGCGTCTCAAGGCCGTAATGGGCGGCCAGCGCGGAGTCGCTCTGCATGTCCATGGCGCGCCGTCCGAGGAAGAACTCTTTGGCCCTCGCCATCTCGGCCGCAGTCGGCCCCTTGGTGGCGAGCTTCTCAAGCACTGCGCGGATGCCGTCGATGGCCTCTTTGCGCTTTTGTGGCGCGCAAGCGATGTAAGTGCCCGCATAACCGCGCTCCATGCCCTCGAAGCTCACTGGCGATACCGAATAGGCCAGCGACTTCTTTTCGCGCAGCTCGATGAACAAGCGGCCGCTCTGACCGCCGAGGATCGTCTGCATCAGGCGGAGCGCGTAGCGGTCTTCCGACCGGAGGGTCGTGCCAAGACCTCCGACGAGGATATGCGTCTGCTCGCGGCCAAGCGTCTTTTCGACCCAGCGCGGACCCTTGAGATCGGGTTCGCTCTCAAGCTGGATCGGTTGCGCGTCGGACTGCGCGGCGATCCGACCGGCGCGCGCCTCGAGATCCTCCATCCAAAGCTCAAGCATCGAGGCCGGGATATTGCCAGAGAGCGCGATCACCATGCGCTCCGGACGCGCCCAACGGCGATGGAATTCCTTCAAGCGGGCGGAGTCGATGCCGGCCAAGCTCTCGAGCGAGCCCGTGGTGAGCTTGCCGTAGGGATGATTCTCAAAGAGCGTCTCGAGAAACAGCTTGGAACAGAGCTGCGAGCTGTGGTCTTCGATGCCGCGCACCGAGTCCTCGGCCACGCGCCGCGAATGATCGACCTCGCCTTCCGGGAAGGTCGCCCCGAGTAGCACGTCGAGATAGAGACCGGAGAGCCGGTCCCAGTCGCGGGCAAGGCCCGTCATCTGGAGCCCCACGGTATTACGGCCGGCGAAGCCATCAAGACTCGCGGCGCGTCCCTCGACAATCGAAGCAATCTGACGGGCGTCGACGGAGCCCGTGCCTTTGGTCCAGGTCAGCGACATCATGTAGCTCGAACCCCAGTCCTGGCCGCTGGTCGTCACCGGATGCGAAAGCTCAAGCCGTAAGCCGCCGAGCATCGCCGCATGCAGGCTGAACACATGCGAATGCGGGCGCTCGAAATGCACCACGCGGATGCCGGACGGAAGTTTCATTAGCTCGACTTGAGCCTTGCCCTTCCGGGCCGAGGACTTCTTGGAACCGGGAACGACCTTGGCATGCGAGCTGACCGGTTTGAGCAAGGACTCCGCGACGGCCTCCAGCGGAGCGAGTTCGAACTTGGACTCCTCTTTCGGAACGAGCACCACACCAGCCATCCGCTCAGGGACGAAGTAACGGTGAGCGACCTCGCGGAGCTTGGCCGAGTCTACCGCGCGCAGCTGCTCGAGGTACTTGCGGTCATAGTCCATGTCACCGAGAACGAACTTAAGGTACCCCACCCGGCTCGCCATCCCGTCGGCGGTCTGCGTCGAGTAGAGCCGCTCGCTTTCCACGTTGGTAATCACGCGTTCGAGCTCGTCGGCGGTCGGTCCTTCGTCACGGAGGCGTCGGATCTCGCGGATCATCTCCTCGGTCGCAGCCGCGACCTTGGCGATCTCAGCCACTTCGGATTGAAAATAGATCATGCCCGGATCGCGTGGAACATATACGCCGCCAGAGGCGTCGGTGGCGAGCGAAGTCTGGTAGAAAAGCCGTTGATAAAGCCGTGATAGCTCGCCCATGCCGAGGATCCCGCCGATGAGATCGAGCGCCGGGATATCTTCGTGGTCAAGACCAGGCACGCGGAAGGACACAGAGATCGTCGGCGTCTTCACGTCGAACGGCAGGAGCGAAAAGATCGGTGTGCCCGCCTTGCGGAAAGCGGGCTCAACGACGCGCGGCTCGGCCGGGCCGGCCGCCTTGGAGGGAATCACTTTTTTTCCAAAGCGCTTTTCGAGCTGCTGGATCAGCTTGCGGCGGCGTGGGTTCTTGGAATCGCCCGCCTGGCCAATCGGGCCCACCATGATGATGCCCATTCTGCCCGAAATATATCGCCTGCGGTAAAACGCTTCGAGGTCGGTCACCTTCGCGGCTTTGAGCGTGCGAGTGAATCCGATCACCGGGCGACCATAAGGATGCTTGCGGAAGGTTTTTCCAAAGAGCGTCTGAAAGAGCATGCGACCGGGAGAGTCCTCGTTCTTGCGCAGCTCTTCGAGAATGACCTCGCGCTCGCGCTCGAAGTCCTGCTTGAGGAACTTCTGCGGCGCCGCCATGATCCCGAAAGCGTCGATCACCTTCTCCCACTGATGCTCGGCGCAGGTGACATGATAAACTGTCTGGTCGAATGACGTGTAAGCGTTGATGTCGCCACCGAGCGACTCGATCGCGCGGGCGGTTTGTCCTTCAGAGGCCTGACCCGTTTCCTTCGCAGCAGCGTCCTTGAAAAGCATGTGCTCGAGGAAATGCGCGAAGCCCGCTTCGGCCGACTTCTCATCGGCGCTTCCGGTGTTGATCCACCAATAAGTTGCGGCCACGGGACCATCATAATGTTGCAGCAGCACAGGAATGCCGTTGGATAGGAGGATCTCTTCGGGAAGATGCAGGTTGCGAGTGGACATAGGTTTGAAAGTAGAGGGTTTTCGGGCCGATTGCCACAGGCATTTGGCCGATCGCCTGACTCGCCGCGCCGGAGCGGAGGTCCGAGAAGACACAGGCTTTCACAATCGCTGCCGCACGCGCTTGCGACAGCTTTTTGGCGCGCGCGCCGCGCCGGGGGAATGGGCTGGACACCCCATGTGCACGGGATTAACCTTAAACAAAACGTATTTGCTTTTTGCTAGCTCGCCTCGGTCTCTCGCTCAATCTTAGTTCCGGCTCCGGACGCGCTTCAAAAAACAAGTCGTTGCCCAATGAAGGACTTGAAAGGAGTCCCCGTAGACCTATGACCAAGAAGCTCTTTGTCGGTAACCTGCCTTTTACTGCGGAAGAAAGCCAGCTCGAGGCCCTGTTTGGGGCTGACGGCCGCCAGGTCGCATCCGTACGTATCCTGAACGACCGTGAGACGGGCCGCTCGCGCGGCTTCGGGTTCGTGGAGATGGCGTCGCCTGAAGACGCTCAGAAAGCGATCGAGGCCCTCAACGGCCACGAGTTCATGGGCAGGCCCCTGACCGTGAACGAAGCTCGCGAGCAAGCTCCCCGCTCTGGTGGTGGTGGCGGCGGTGGCTTCGGCGGCGGCCGGGGCGGCGGTGGCCGCGGTCCGGGTGGCGGCGGTGGTGGTCGTGGTGGTTACGGCGGCGGACGCGGTGGCGGCGGTGGCCGTGGCCGCGACGAAGGCGGCGGCTGGTAAGCCCCTCGCTCTTTCAGTCCGATAATCCCTAAGGCCCGGGTCGCCCGATCGGTGATCCGGGCCTTCTTGTTGATAGTCAGCCCCAACTAGGGTCCCGGCGACATTCGAGTCCCCCCGAATCACTCACTCCAACGTGCCCAGACCGTAAACGAAAATGAAGCTAGTGAGGTATTCGAGATCTTCAGGCTCGATTCGCACAATCTTGAGCCCCACCTTGATCGTTTCGGCGGATCCTTCTTTCATGGGCAGCTGCGAACGCACCTCACCATCCATCGATATGGAGACACCTTGCAGTGTCACGCGGATGCCATTGATGATCCGGCCCTTGAGGAAATAACTCGCTTCGCGCCGGGACACGACTCGGAACGAAATCCCTTCCGTGCTGATGTCCACGAGCCTGCGCCTGAGCGGCTCGCCCCGTCCTTCGGGATTCGGGATTTCGACGAGGATCTCAAGTCCACGCGGGATCACGTAGCGCGCCTTCCTTCGGCGCTGCATCTTGAAAACTTTGGAGGGAAACTCGAACTTATACTCAGGCTCGAACATGGAAAGCAGCTTGGTCTGAAACGCGATGATCGCCTGATTTTTTACGAACAGGAGGATTTTGGCCGACTTGCCCGCGCGCCACCTCTTCTCGAAAAGCAATCCGTCGGCCGGATGTGGCGCGCAAAGCACGATCTGCTTGCCAAATAGGCTTTGGTCCGAGACGACCAGTTCAAGGCGAACCTCTTCGATCTGCACCAGGGCGCGCACTTGATTATCGACCGCAGAATTGAAGAGCTTGCGCAGCTCCACGGGGGAGGTTACCAGGACGAACTTCGAAACGGGCGCTTCTTGGGACTGGTCCTGAGCCATCTTCCTTTGATTTTCCCTGAGGAGAAGCCGCCCGGCAAGGGCTCATTTTCTCTCCCATTTCCCGGGCTTGCTTGGTAGAGAGCTTCCAACCATGTCACGAATCTCTTCGCTCTACGTGCACTTTCCTTTCTGCGAAGCCAAGTGCCACTACTGCGACTTTTACTCGATCGGCCAGGAGCGCACGCGCGAAGGCGATGCCGGCCGCTTTGAAAGCGCCCTCCGGCGCGAAGTGGAACACATGGCTCCCCGTTTGACGCCCGAACTGGATACGATCTTTTTCGGCGGCGGCACCCCCTCGATGACTCCGCCCGACTCGATGGCTCGCGCGCTCGAACCGCTTTGGCGCCATACTCGCGTGACTCCGGCGACTGAATGGACTATAGAGGCCAACCCATCCTCGATCGAGCGCGAACGCATGAAGGCTTACCGCGCCTTCGGGGTGAACCGCGTAAGCATGGGCGTGCAGTCGATGCGCGAGGATCTGCTGACCCGCCTCGGCCGAGTGCATTCGCGGGATGCCGCGCTTCGGGCGCTAGATGACGTATTTTCCGCCGGCTTCGACAACGTCTCGGTCGACTTGCTCTGCGGAGTTCCAGGCCAGTCGCTCGAGAATGTCGAGGAGGCGATGAAGGCGCTGACTCGTTTTCCGATCACGCACCTGAGCTGCTATCTGCTCACCCTCCCGCCACATCACCGCATGGCCAAGGAGCTGCCCGACGAGGATACGCAGCTCGCCCATCTCCTCCTGATCGACCGCGTGATGCAGGGCCACGGCTTTGAGCATTACGAGATTTCGAATTTTGCCCGGCCTGGCCGGCGCGCGCGCCACAACCTGCGCTATTGGGAAGGCCGCTCCTACCTGGGCCTTGGACCCTCGGCCCATTCGTTTGACGAAACCGCGGCTAGCCGCTGGAAAAACGTATCCTCGCTCCACAAATACGCCGAACTGCTTGAGCGGGACCAGCCTGCAGTGGAGTGGACCGAGACGCTGACTCCAGAACAGCGCAACCTTGAGCGATGGATGCTTGCGCTTCGTCTCTCGGAGGGCTTTCCGGCCGAGTGGCTCGACAATGAACTGCGCCGCGCTCGCGCCGCCCAGATGACCGCCGAAGGTCTTCTTGAAGCCCACCCCGATCACCCCGAACGCCTGCGCTTGACCGCCCGCGGCTTTGCGCTCTCCGACCAGGTCATCGCGGCCCTGAGTTAAGTTACTGTGACACGCGGGTCGAGGCGATACTGTCAGGAGAGATCAACTGAAACCACTCCTGCGTTTGAAAGTCGACGACGTCGATACCACTGTCCTCCGAAATCATAAAAAGCAGTTGGTTGAAATAGACGGTTTTAAAGGTGTCGGGCACGCGGATGGTGAGATCCGTACCGCAGGCCTTCTGCAAGCCTGGATATCGCTTGGCAATCTCATTCAGAGCTTGGCGCCACACCGCCTCATCCCAGGTGATTGTCTTGGCGGCGGGATTAAGAAAAAACCGGAGATTAACACTCCCAAGGTATTTGGATGACTCAGGATCTTCGGCGAGATAGTGAACGCGACGCCACATTCTCCAACTATCCACTTGTCGCGTGCGGTACCAAAGAAACATCTTCTCGTAACTACCGTCACCGAGCGCCCTCTTGTGCGCCAAATCGCGATCGACCTCTTCGGGGTTAAGAAGGTCTTTAAGCCCTTGTCCTTTGGAGTAATGAAAAAACTCCATGTCTTGCACGCCGCTCTTGAATTTGATGGTACTGAGAGGTTTTGCTGTCTTCGCCAAGGCCTCGCTCGCCAACGTCTTACCACTCATATAGATTTTTTTGACGAAGTTCCCGCATTCATATCCCAGATCGGCCATCAATCCGGCGTTTAGCTTGTCATCCAGCATCACACTGGCGAACGAGCCAGCCCGCGAAAAAACTCTGTTTTTCTCTGCAACAGCTGGCTGTTCTTGTCCCGATAGGGCGGGCGCTATGTCCAGCAAGACGGTGCCAACCGTGCCTTTTGTCGTTTGAGTCAACACCTCCGAAGTATCCGCTTCCTTTTTGCAACGCACCGCGTATCAAAAAGGAAGCGGATACCTTTTTTTGGCTCCGGATTTGACTACTCAGGGGTCATCACCATATTGAAGGTACGACCCGAACTGCATTGCAATCAACCCCAGGGATGTCAGGGAGTTAAGTTCACTCATGGATTCTAACATCAAGTCGAATCAAAACGGCGCCGGCGAAAATAACCAGGCCGCCCAACAGCAGCAGCAGGCCGATGGCACCGGCAACTCTCAAGGCGCACCGGTCGCCGAGCTGCAAAAGCGCATTCAAGAGCTCGAAGCCCAGGTAAAGGAAAAGGAGCAGAAGTACCTTTACCTTTACGCGGATTTTGACAACTTCAAGAGGCGTCAGATCAAGGAGCGCTCCGACCTCCTCAAATTCGGTTGGGAGTCCCTTGCTCGCGATCTTTTGCAGGTCGTCGACAACCTTGAGCGTGCGCTCGAGCATATGCCGCCGACCACGGAAAAGACCCTTTCAGACGGCATTCATATGGTTCTCAGCCAATTCCGCGCGACCCTCAACAAACAAGGCGTGCAGCTCGTCGAAACCAGTGCCAAGCCCTTTGATCCCAATCTGCACGAAGCGGTAGGCCAGGAGCCTTCGCCCGCTCATCCGGCTGGCACCGTCGTCCGGGAGCAGCTCAAAGGATACACTCTGCACGGACGCCTGCTGCGTCCTGCACGCGTGATCGTCAGCGGCGGTAATGGCTGAATTCAGGGCTTTTGATCATTTCAACCAGGGGACCCGTTTGACAAGTCCCCAAAAGTCACCATTTTAAGGAATAAAGCGAGGTTTATTATATGGGTAAGATCATCGGAATTGACTTGGGTACCACGAACTCCTGCGTTGCCGTTCTCGAAGGCGGCGACCCAAAGGTGATCCCGAACGCCGAAGGCGCCAACACGACGCCGTCGGTCGCCGGTTTCGCCGCGTCGGGCGACAAGCTGGTCGGCCAGAGTGCCAAGCGCCAAGCCGTGACCAACCCTGACAAGACCATCTTCGAAGCCAAGCGCCTCATCGGCCGCAAGTTCAGCTCGAAGGAAGTCCAGGAATTCATCAAGGTCGCTCCTTTCAAGATCTTCGAAGCCAAGAACGGCGACGCCTGGATCAAGGTCGGTGATCGCGAGTACTCGCCGCAGGAAATTTCCGCGCTCGTGCTCCAGAAAATGAAGCAGACGGCGGAGGACTACCTCGGCGAACCCGTCACCGAAGCGGTCGTCACCGTTCCCGCCTACTTCAACGATGCCCAGCGCCAGGCCACCAAGGACGCCGGCCGCATCGCGGGCCTCGAAGTCAAGCGCATCATCAATGAGCCGACCTCGGCCGCGCTCGCCTACGGCCTCGACAAGGGCACCAAGAACCACACCGTAGCCGTGTTCGATCTCGGCGGCGGCACCTTCGACATCTCCATTCTCGAGCTCGGCGATGGCGTGTTCGAAGTCAAGGCCACCAACGGCGACACGTTCCTTGGCGGCGGCAACTTCGACCAGCGCATCATGGACTGGCTCGCCGACGAGTTTAAGAAGGAAAACGGCATCGACCTCCGCAAGGATAAGATGGCCCTTCAGCGCCTAAAGGAAGCCGCTGAAAAAGCCAAGCACGAGCTTTCGGGCACGACCGAGACCGACATCAACCTGCCGTTCATCACGGCGGATGCCTCCGGCCCGAAGCATCTCAATCTCAAGCTCTCGCGCGCCAAGCTCGAGGCCCTGGTCGCTGACCTGATCGAGCGCATGGTCGCTCCGTGCGAAACCTGCATCAAGGACGCCGGCGTCTCCAAGTCGCAGATCGACGAAGTCATCCTCGTCGGCGGCATGACCCGCATGCCCCGCGTGCAGGCCAAGGTGAAGGAAAT
>CAYXVB010000053.1:18841-21127 GCA_964467785.1 uncultured Bacteriovoracaceae bacterium | reverse complement strand
GACACGCTGGTGGGTGTCGGGCTATTGCGCCGCGGTCCGAACGGGGGCTTAAGGCGGATCCGTCGCTTTCTGAAAACAGACGACGACGTCGCCAGCGAGGGGCTCAAGAGCTTTCACGAAGGAATGATCCGAAACGCTCTGAAAGCGGTCCGGAAGTTCGGCGTGGACCAGCGCGAACTGGGAGGACTGACGCTGGCCATCCCCGAGGAATCCCTCCAGGAGGGAAAGCAGCTGATCCGCCGTTTTCTCGACGAGTTCGAAAAGCTGGGAGGCAAGCCCGGCGCGGACCGGGTTTTTCAGCTTAATATCCAGTTTTTTCCCCTGGCGGAGTCCGATCCCGCTCGAGTGCGCCCCGAATCTCCGCGGCAATCCGGGCGCGATCCAGCTCAAGACTCTTCCACCCGGGCTTGGTGATCCGGCCCAGCGCCCCTTCCCCGAGCGCGTGATTTGGCTCTTCCATGCTGGTCATGAGCAGCACCGGGATCCCGTCGCGCACGAGATCGGCGAGAAGTTCATCACTGGATTCGCCGGGCAGGATTTCGTCGAGTAAAACGAGATCAGGACGGCGGCGATCCAGCTCGAGCCTGGCTTCGATCACGCTCGAGGCGGAACCCGAGAGCCTGAGCCCCAGCAAGTCCGCGCCGCGGATCATCTCCTCGAGCAAGAGGCGCATGTCCTCCACGTCCTCGACGATGAGGACGGAGACGGATGCCGGAACGGGATCAGTTTTCACTGGCGCCGACGCGGACTTCTTTGCCGACACGCCGAGCTTTTGCTTGGATTTCGGCTTGGATTTCGGCCTGGATTTTGTTTGAGCTTTCATTCGGAAACGTACCGGATGCGGATGATTTCGAGCTCCTGCTCACCCTTCGGGCTGCGAAAAGGGACCTGGTCGCCGACTTTGGCGTTGAGTACGGCTTTGGCCAAAGGAGAAATCCAGCTGATCTTGCCGCGGGAGACATCCGCCTCGTCGATCCCGACGATGCGCCAGGACTTTTCATTTCCATCCTCATCGGCGACCGTGAATGTCGCCCCGAAAAGCACGCGATCCGTCGCCTGGCGGGCGGGATCGACAATCACCGCGCCGTCGAGCCGGCGCTGCAAGAAACGAATCCGCCGATCGATCTCGCGCAATCGCTTCTTGCCGTAGATGTAATCGCCGTTCTCGGAGCGATCCCCGTTGGAAGCGGCCCAGGAAACCGTACGGACGACCTCGGGGCGTTGCACGCCAAGGAGGTCCTTGAGCTCGGCGCGCAGCTTTTCGGCGCCGGCGGGAGTCATGTAATTCTTGAAGTCCTTGGGGAGCGACGGGTCATCGTCGCGCTCATCGTCTGAAAAGCCGGCCCCGCCTGAATCGTTATCCTGTTCTTTGGTGAATGCTTTGCTCATGCGACCTTCCAGCGGAGGCGGCCTCAGCCTGCCGTTTCCTGTCCGATGTCGAGGTAGACTTCCTTGGTGTCGTCATTATAGCCGAAGTACTCTGCGAAACGGCCCCAGGAAACAAGCGACTCAACGATCTGATGCGGGTTCTCCATGGGCAGCCATTCGCCCACCCGCTCGACGAGCTCCTCGACCGGAAGGCGAAGGCTCTCGTCCCTTCTCAGGACATTGGATGTCATCTGTACGATCCGCAGCGAACCGAAAAGCTCATGGAGCATCCGCTTGCGCACGTTGATGTCGCCCGCCACGAAGTGGCGCCCCAGATCCGTGAGCAGCACGGTTTGCTTGGGCGTTTCGACAAGGTCGAGCAGCTCCGCGCCCTTGACGAGATAGAGCGTGCGGCCGAAGTCCTTGCCCGTCTGATGCGCAAGCTCGAAGATATCGGCCTGATTGCCCTGGTCCGCGACTGCCTCGAGCAGGCCGATCATCTCGGTGATCTGGACGTTGGGGATCGTCTCGACCGGAGCTTCGCGCGGGGCCATGCGGGCCGCGATCATGGCCGAAAGGCCCGTGGGGGCGCTCGCGCCCTCGGCCGGGGCGTCGGGCATGATGGCCTCGGTGATGAAAGCATGGGTCTGCTGGACCATCCTGCGGAACGCGGGCGACGTGTCGTCGCGCGGATACGGCAGATCGTTGATGATCTCGCGGCGGATGTGGCCGGGGTTGACACCCATGACCAGGATCCGCTTGGCCATGAACACGGCTTCCTGGATGTTGTGGGTCACGAGCACCATCGAGCGGGTGGCGGTTTTCTTGTCCTGGAAGATCTTCACCATTTCCGTGCGGAGCGTGTCGGCGGTCAGCACGTCGAGCGCGCTGAACGGCTCGTCGAGGAAGAGCACCGGC
>CAYXVB010000053.1:18466-18831 GCA_964467785.1 uncultured Bacteriovoracaceae bacterium | reverse complement strand
ATGACGAGCGCGCGCGCGATGCCCACGCGCTGCTTCATGCCGCCGGAAAGCTCGCGAGGATACGCCTCCTCGAAGCCCTCGAGACCGACTAGGTCGATGGCCTTCTTGACCCGGGTGCGGACTTCGGACGGCGGAAGCTGCAGCGGCTTGAGCGCGAGCGCGATGTTGGTATAGACGGTTTCCCACGGAAAGAGCGCGAACGACTGGAAGACGAGCGCGACGTCGAGATTGACTCCTTCGAGAGGCTTCCCTCGTGAGAGCGACTCGCCGCCGGAGGCGTCGATGAGTCCTGCCATGATGCGCAGGCAGGTCGACTTGCCGGACCCCGAGGGCCCAAGCAGCGCCACCACTTCCTCTTCGTATAC
>CAYXVB010000053.1:0-18456 GCA_964467785.1 uncultured Bacteriovoracaceae bacterium | reverse complement strand
GCCGGACTCGAGCGTGTAAGTTTTGGAGACTCCCTTGAGCTCGATGAGCGCGTTGCGGCCGGAAGAGCCGGGCGTCGAGGTCGTCGGCGAGGCCGCTGGGATCAAGGGGGTGTTTGGGGGAGGAGTCATGGTCATCGGTCTCTGGGGTTTTCTGGCGGGAGTCTCAAGGTTTCATTCGAGGTCCCAAGTTTATCACAAATCCATGCGGTAACGGGTCTGCGCCAATCGGTACAATGGCGACCAGAGCACGCGGTTGAGCAACACGACCATCACCACCATCACGAAAAGGCTCGCGGCCAGCAGGTGCATGTTCTGCGCGGCGGTGGCTGCCGTGATCATCGCGCCCAAGCCCCCCGTCTCAAGCACTTGCCCGGCATAAGCCATATATTCGGCGACCATGCTGGCGTTCCAGGCGCCGCCGGCGGCCGTGACCCAGCCGGTCACCAGCGCGGGAAACACGCTCGGGATATAAAGCGTACGCCAGCGATCCCAGGCCGAGGACTCCATCAGCGAGAGCGCGTAGCCCAGCTCGCGCGGAATGCGGAGCGCGCCGGCCAGAACATTGAAGAGAACGTACCACTGCACGCCCATCATCATCAGGAACATGGACGCCCAGTCAAAGCTCACGCCCAGCTTAAAGAGGATCGCTAGGATCAGCGGATAAAGCATCGGCGCCGGAAAAGAGGCGAAGATCTGGATCAGCGGCTGCGCGATTCGGATGCGCCGGGAACTGGTGCCGATCCAGATGCCGACCGGCACGGCCCAGAGCGTGCTCAAAGTGAGCGAGAAAGCCACGCGCAAGAAGGTCCAAAAAGTATTGCGCAGGATCGTGATCCACAAAGCGACTTCGACCGAGAGAAGCACCAACAGAAGCCGCCAGGCGCCCCAGGCGACCGCCAGGCTAAAGACCACCATGACGCCAAACTCGGCGATGCGGACACTGCGGGCGCGCATCAACCAGCGAGTCAGGCGATGCAGGGTCTCGCCCCGACGCTCCCACTCCGAGTCGTCGACTTCTGAGTGGCCATTGCCGACCTTGCCCGGATTGCCGCCCTGGTTCTGACCGGACGGAAGTTCGCCCGCCAAAGTGAGGGGTGCGCCGTCGGCGCCTCCTTCGGCCGCCGAGGAGGTCACCATCGGAGGATGGTGCTTCCAGGCATCGGCGGTGTAGCGCCGGAGCATGACGTTGGCGGCGCGCAGGATTCGCGACTCGCGGATCACGACGCGCATGAGCGGCTCGGCCGGAGCCGCGCCGGGAACCTCTTCGAGCCGGAAGCGCTGGACCCAAGCCAGGATCGGCCGCCAGATCAGGAAATCCATGGTCACGATGAGCAAAATCATCGCCGCGACGCCGGAGAGGATCGCGCGCGTATTGCCGTCGGCCACCGCGACCGCGACATAGGCGCCCAATCCGGGCAGCCGGTATTCCTGCTTGCCCAGGGTGAACGCCTCGCAGATGCTGAGAAAGAACCAGCCCCCGGCCATCGAAAGCAAGCTATTCCAGGCTAAGTTGACAGCCGAGAACGGCAGCTCCACCTTAGTGAGCTTTTGGTACCAGGAGAGACCGATGACGGTGGAAGCCTCGCGGAAGTCACTCGGAAGCGACTTGAGCGAAGAGTAGAAGCTGAAGGTCATGTTCCAGACCTGCCCGGTGAAGATCATGAGCACGGCCGTCAGCTCGAGGCCCATGTTGGAGTTCGGAAAGAGCGCGATGAGGCCCAGCACGAGCCCCGGCATGAAGCCGAGCGGAGGGATGGACTGGAGAATGTCGAGCGTGGGGATGATCACGCGCTCCGCGGTGGGCGACTTGGCGGCGGTATAACCCACGACCAGGGTAAAACAGAGCGAGATGAAATAGGCGACGAGTCCGCGGATTCCAGAAAGCAGCGTGTACTTAGGCAGTGCCCACACGGACAAATCGATCCGGGTGGCGGGCTGGAAGTCAGCCTGCCAGGCGGCGCCCATGGTGATCACGCCATAAATGGTCGCTCCCACCAAAAGGAGGATGATGAGGTCGGCGAGGGCTGAGTAGTGCTGTGAGACGATCGGCCTTTGCATGACCCTGGCTGCCTCAGATGCCTTCGATCAAAAGGTGGAGATTGCTGACGGACGCAACGTCTCCCAGGGCGCGCACGTCGATCAGCGTTCCTGGCCGGAGCGCTTTGAGCTCCCGGAGGAAGACCTCACCATGCGAACGCTCGAACGCGGCCGTGGAGACCCAAGCGCTCGTTTCGGGATGCGCGAGCAGAAGTCGGCTTTCCCCTTCGCGTAGCTTGAGAAACAGAATCCAGTCATCCGGAAGGTCGATCCGAAGCTCCGGACCGACTGAAGCAAAAACCTCTTCGAGCGCCAAGACGAGGCTCTGCGCTTCAGCAGCTGCGATCGCGAGTCGAAGTTCGGACGGACCCCTCTCGCGTTCGGAAAGATTTTTCCGGACCGGGGCCTGCTTCCAGTTCAAGTAAGGCATATCCCAGAATTAGCACAGGACGGCTGGTGGCGCCGCGACAAAATCATTCGGCGACACGCAAAAACGCCCTGAGTGCGCGGGCTTTCGTCAAAATCCGGTCAACAGCCAGCCTGTCGATTGGCTCGTCCCGAATCAGGGCGCAAAGCAGCTTTTGCAACCCTGGGATCATCACTCGCGTGAGGGCTCGAGCTTGCGTCTTTCGAAGTGCGGCAAACTTGTTCAGTGCGGCCCGCGCTAACGAACCGGCGGCCCGCGTCCGACCCTTACTCAAAAGCACAAAAACCCCAGCCCCCTGGATGACGACCTGGATCGCGGTCCTCTGTGGCTCCGGCAACCGGGTCCACCCCGTCTCCCAGGCTTCATGAGCCTCGAAGTACCGGCCCTGGTTAAAAAGCCGATTGCCCTCCCGCCAGGCGCGAACAGGAACGGGATTTACCGGAGGCTGCCGGGAATTTTTCGAATTTTGAGCGGGCAGAGAGCTCTTGTCTTTCCGGGACATGATCCCTACTTTGATCGTCCCGGTGCTATGAAGTCCATGTCTTTCGCTCGCCCCCTGCCCTGCCGTCTCTGGCCTCTCTCAGGCCCTGGGCTCAATCGCCACGGGGATCAGTTGGAAGGAAGCGGCGTATGGGTCCGTGCCGCATCGATGAGCTTCCAAGCAAGGTCCCAATCGAGCCCGTCAGAATCTTCGAGTCCAAGCTTGTCTCGCCAGGACTGTGGCGCTTCGGGGTGTGGCGCCGAAAGGACGACGAAACCATTGCCGGCCCAAGTCTGACTGATCATCGGCTCGGCCTCGTGACCGGGCGCCGTGTAGCGCGCCACGACCCCGCCCGGAAAGGCCGGAACGACGGGCCCCCCCCACCAGACGAGCTCGCGAGTGGTGCCGTCGGCGAACTTGCCTTGGACGATCGCGGTGTCGGTACCCTCGTCTTCGAGGTAGTAATACGGAAGCAACTCGCCACTCCCGACGAGCGAAAATCCGTATTCGGGCGCCCGGCCGTCCTTGCCCTCGGGCGAGACGGCAATGAACGAACCGGCGCAAAAGCCGACGAATCCCACGCCACGCTCACGCACAGCCTGACGGATCCGCTGGCGGGTCTCCCCGCTGAGGCTCTCGGACTGATAACCTGCGTAGCCGCCCGGCCAGGCAATCGCGCCAAAATCCGCCAGCTCGTCGAGGCTCATGGCGTTGAGCTCCGCCGAAGTGACGAGCCGGTAGGTGGCGCCGTGGGTGGCGACGATTTCGGCGATGGCTTCAGGCCCATCATAGGCGGCGTAATCGCCGGCGTAGATGAGGATGTCCTTTCCGAACTTGCGCGGCGCATGGGTTTCGGGCCGATTCGTCGCGAATCCGTTGAACTGGGATGCGGCAACTGCATTGTCCTGCGTCGAAGCACGCGCGACATCGGGGATTCCCGTCGTCCCCGCGCCCGCGATCGCCATGAGTCCCGCCGCCAGAGTCAACCGATTGTAACGAACAGCCGCCATCCACACACTCCTTTTGAAATCGCGGACGGCCATGAAGCAGCCCCCGCTTTATTTTCTAATAAGTGTGTAATCGCAAATTCCCATGTCAAAACGCAAGAAGGTATCCGCTTCTTTTTTGATGCACGCCGCGTCATCGTCGCTCGATCTTAACTCCCCGCGTCGCCCGGCAAAAGCGCCCAACGCAGTCGCTCGGTCGCAAGTCCGCGGACAGTTGTGACCGAGCCGATCTTGAACCGATCTTGGACTCACTCAGGAGCAATCAGGTTGCGGCAAACGGTTTTCACCGTGTTCGCCGCGTTTTTGTAGTCGCGCTGAATCAGGGTGAACTCAGTAGGTCCGTCCTTGCCTTCGGAATGATCCATCCGGACGATCATCGCGTAGGCCAGCCCTTTGGCGCCTTTGGCTCCGGTCAGTTGATCGTGGTCAAAGTGGATTTCCAGAGCCTCCACATCAATCCGCGGAGCGTGAGCAAGCATGAACGCCAACCCATTGCTCACGACTTCAACGCGTTCGTTGAGGGGATGTTTGACGTTATCAACAAAGGAGACTCCACTCACCTCGAAAGAGCAAGCCGAGCCGTCGGCGGTCACGCCTTTGTATTCGCCAGACTTCACTTGCGCAAAAGCGGGAGCGACCGCCATCAGACTCGCCAAACCAGCCAAAATCAAGTTCTTCAATTCGCGTTCCCTCTCGGAAAAAAAAGCCCCAGACAAGCACTGGCAGGCACTTTCCGGGGTCTTACAATTGTTGAAACAAAAAATACCAATCCGTCCCTCCTGATTCACACTCGCGATGACGCAGTGTGCATCAAAAAGGAAGCGGATACCTATTTCAGTGCGTGAGCTTCTTGAACTTCATCCGATGCGGCTCGACGGCATCGGAGCCGAGGCGCTTCTTTTTGTCCTCTTCGTAATCTTGGAAATTGCCCTCGAAGAAGACAACCTTGGAATCACCTTCAAACGCCAGGATGTGCGTGCAGATGCGGTCCAGGAACCAGCGGTCATGCGAGATGATCATCGCGCAACCGGCGAAGTTCTCGATCGCCTCTTCGAGCGCCCGGAGCGTGTTGACGTCCAGGTCGTTGGTCGGTTCGTCGAGCATCAGTACGTTGCCGCCGCTCTTGAGCATCTTGGCCAGATGCACGCGGTTGCGCTCGCCGCCGGAGAGAACACCGACCTTTTTCTGCTGGTCGCCACCGGTGAAGTTGAACCGGGCGCAGTAAGCGCGCGACTGGACTTCGCGGTTTCCGAGCATGATGACTTCGTTCTTACCGTCGGAGATCTCCTCCCAAAGCGTCTTGTCCGGGTCGAGCGCGTCGAGCGACTGGTCGACATACGCGAGCTTGACGGTTTCGCCCAAGCGGATCGCGCCCGAGTCGGGTTTTTCCTGGCCAGTGATCATGCGGAAGAACGTCGTCTTACCGGCGCCGTTGCCCCCGATGATGCCAACCACCGCGTTAGGCGGGATCTTGAGCGAAAGATTGTCGATGAGAAGCTTGTCGCCAAAGCCCTTGGACACTTTGTCGAACTCGATGACCACATTGCCAAGACGCGGTCCCGGCGGAATGTAGATCTCCATTTCGTCGATCTTCTGCGGGGTGTCCTCGGCCAGCATCTTTTCGTAAGCGGCCACGCGCGCCTTGCTCTTAGCCTGACGCGCCCGGGGCGACATGCGGATCCACTCGAGCTCGCGCTCGAGGGTCTTCTGCCGCTTGGTCTCCTGCTTTTCTTCGGCTTCGAGGCGCTTTTGCTTCTGCTCGAGCCACGATGAGTAATTGCCCTGCCAAGGAATCCCATGGCCGCGATCAAGCTCGAGGATCCAGCCCGCGATATTGTCGAGGAAATAGCGATCGTGGGTCACGGCCACCACAGTGCCCTGGTAATCGCGCAAGAAGCGCTCAAGCCAGGCCACCGACTCGGCATCCAGATGGTTGGTCGGTTCGTCGAGCAGGAGCAGATCGGGCTTCTGGAGCAGCAGCCGGCAAAGCGCCACGCGACGGCGCTCACCGCCCGAGAGCTTGGCCACGCCGGAGTCACCCGGAGGAACACGGAGCGCGTCCATCGCGATGTCCAGCGTGCGGTCAATGTCCCAGCCATTGGCGTGCTCGATCTTTTCCTGAAGATCGGCCTGCTCGGAGAGCAGCTTGTCCATCTTGTCCGGATCGAGGTCGGGATCGGCGAAGGCTTCCGAAATTTCGTTGAAGCGCTTGAGCCACTTGACTACGTCACCGAGACCTTCGGCGATGTTCTCACGGACGGTCTTTTTGTCGTCGAGCTGGGGCTCCTGCGAGAGGTAGCCCACGGAGATGCCGTCGCCAGGGCGGGCCTCGCCGTTGAAGTTCTTTTCAAGACCGGCCATCACCTTGAGAAGCGTCGACTTGCCCGCTCCATTGAGGCCGAGAACGCCGATTTTGGCGCCGTAGTAGAAGGACAGCCAGATATCCCGAAGCACTTGCTTGTTCGGGGGATACATCTTGCTGACACCCTGCATTGAGAATGCGAATTTTTGTGCCATGAAAATCGTATAGCACACAAATCCGGGGGGTGAAGGCCTTTGCTCAGCGATTGCGCGGCGCATCTCAAAACAAACTCACAAAAACAAAAGCGAAGTCCGTCCTGAGCGCTAGGCCTCGAACACCGGGGCACGTCCGTTACCCGATTGGACAAGCCGCCGTCGGCTCCATTATCGTAAGGGCCATGTCGACTCCGCTTCGCCCGATGGGTGTCTCCAGTTCCGTCCCAAATTTCGCAATGTCAGGAGTGGCATTGGCGTGGGGTATGGCGTTGGGTTTGATGTTGAATTCCACGCAAGCCTTCCCGGCCTCCTCCCCCTTCGAATTACTTTGCGTGACCGACCCGCCGACGACTTCGTTCTTGGCGCGACAACAGGGCGACAAAGTCCAAGTGATTCTCGACCACCAACACGGGCCGGCCTACGCGCCCATTCATCGCGGGTTAACGACAGGCGCCGATCTCGACACGTTGGCCGCACGGGCGCGACTCATCAAAGAAACCGGAAGCCGGATCGAAACCGAGTGGCCGGCCGATAGCTGCGTCGTGACTGAGGACCTCGTGGTCCGTTGCGCCAAGGCGGACCTGCCCGTGCAAAAAATCAATGGCGCGGATTTTCGGCCTTATGCGTTCGATACCTCATGGGTGATCGAAAAGAACAGCTTCGGCAAGTTCCAAAAGGTGGAGCTTACCTTTGAATACGAGGTCAATGGCCAAAAACTAGGGGTGCCGATGAACTACGACCGGAGCGAATGCCAGTTCAAGAGCGGAGCCATGAAGAGCCCAAAGATCGAGCTCACGGGCGCCAAGAGAAATTAAAACCTCGATGCGCCCGTCGAGCTAATCTTTTCGCTCCATGATTTCGAGCGGCATCAATTCCACAGACTCCGCCGCCTTTTCTTCGACCTTTTCGACCGTGGGTGGAGGACTCATCCTTGCCGGAGGGAGTATCGCCGGAGGAACGATCGAAATTTGTGCCGGCGCAGACGACGCGTCACCAACTGGAGCGCCTGGAATTTGCGCCTCCATCACGAGCGGGCCTGAGTCCATCCCGGTTTCCGCCGAAATTTCGGAGCTTAGGACCGACGCGTGCTCCTCTTCGTTGCGCGGAGAAGTGGCCATGAGGAGAGTGGCAAATTCCGGACTCAAGGCCGAAGCGGGCGCTGGCTCTCCCAAAGGTGGCGGGAGTTTTACAGGGGTCGGCTCGGGTGGCAAAGGCGGTATAGCGCTCGTGGGAACAATTGGCGGAATCTGGGTGATCGGTAGCGGAGGCGGTTGTTCAGTACTGATCTCAGGAGTGACCGAGACCGGAGCGAAACCAGTTACTGTCTTTTCGGCCGGCTCCAGAATCCGAAGCTCCGTGTTGGGGGTGCGCTCGCCGACTATCGGATGGTCGACCACTTGAATCACCGGCGGCAGTGAGGCGAGCTCCGCGGCCTCTACCGGTTCCACCTGAGGAGGAGCCGCCACCGTGTCGGGCTTGGTCTGAATCGTCAGAAATGGATTGGACTTCTCAACCACCAAGCGTACCGCGGGACGCACCTGCGGTGGCAAAGACGGTGGCAAAGACGGCGACGAAGACGGCGGCGGAGGCGCCATCACAATCGGAGGCGAAAGCGGGACAGGAGTTGGAGGAGTCGCCGAGACCGTACCTCCGTTCGCGACTCGGGCCACCGGAACTTCGAGCGTCAGAGTTTGGGTGCGCTCCTGGCCGACCGCCCTGGGCTTTTGAATTGGAATCACCGAAGCGACGGCAGGCGCGATGTGCTCGGGAGCG
This sequence comes from uncultured Bacteriovoracaceae bacterium, assembly GCA_964467785.1. Lineage (GTDB taxonomy): Bacteria > Bdellovibrionota > UBA1018 > UBA1018 > UBA1018 > CAYXVB01. The sequence continues at coordinate 10,214 of CAYXVB010000053.1, read as the reverse complement.
GGCGAAACCACTTTCATCGAAACAGTGGGTTCTTGCGGACCGAGCCCGTGCGAATCCGCCGCCGACTTATCGCTCTTTTCGGAGGCATAGGAGCTGTACGGCGTCTCGACGATCACGGCCTTGCCCTGCTCGTCGACATAGCCTTTGACACAAAAGACCTGTAGCGTCTCCGTCTTGCCCTTGACCTTGGCATCCTTGGCGCGCTCAAAGACAAAGCGGTCGGCCACGCGCTCCATCACAGCCTTGGGCACCAGGAGATCCGTGCCATATTCCTTGGTCATCGACTCCATGCGCGAGGCCGTGTTCACGGCGTCCCCGATCACCGTGTACTCCATCTTTTCGTCTGAGCCGATATTGCCGGCGATGACCACGCCGTGATTGAGGCCCATGCCGATCCTAAGCTCGTTCTGGCCGCGCGAAAGCCGGAGCTGATTGAGCTCAGCCAGCTTGCGACGCATCTCGATGCAGGCGCGAACGGCATTGAGCGTGTCCTCCGGATGCGGAACAGGAACACCCCAAAGCGCCATGATGGCGTCGCCTACGTACTTGTCGACCACGCCGTTGTGCTTTCGGATGATCGACACCATGCAGGTCATGTACTCGTTGAGCATCTCGACGACTTGTTCGGGGTCCATCGACTCCGACATCGCCGTAAAGCCCCGGACGTCGCTGAAGAAGATCGTCGCTTCCTTGCGCTCGCCGCCCAGCTTGACCTCTCCGGAGAGCAGCTTTTCGGCGATTTCCTTGTTATGGAACTTGTTGAAGGTCGCCTTGACGCGATCGCGCTCGGCCAGGCCCATCGCCATGTCGTTGAACGCGAGCGAGAGATTGGCGACCTCGTCCTTGCCGCGCGGCTTGAGCGCGATATCGAAATCCCCGGCCGAGATCCGCCGCGCGACCTCGACCAGGCCGCGAATCGGCCGGGCGATCGTTTCGGAAAAGACGTAACCGAGGAAGAACGCGAGCGAAAGGACGAAGAGCGCAAGATAGATCGAGGTGCGTTCGACCTTTTCAGCGGCTTCGAAGGCCTTGGCTTCGGCCACTTCGGCCACCACACCGAGCCCGCCGAAGCCCACGACCCGGAACGCGCCGAGCATCGGCACCTGGGTGCGGGGATCCAGATAGCGGGTCTGCTGATTGTTGGCCTTGCCTTCCAAGAAGAGCTTGACGACGCCCACGTCGGCCGCGCTTTCAGCCGCGGCCACCCGCGAGGCCTCAGGGTGGGCCAAGAGCTTGCCTTTGCGATCGACGAGATAAGTGGTGATGATGTCGCTCTCGCCGAACGCTTTCATGAACTTGGCCTGGCGGATCACGGCCGTCACGGTATGGCTAAAGCGATTTTCCTCCGGCCGGGACCCTGGCACCGAGATGAACGGCACCGAAACGGCGACGCCAGCGGAGCCGTCGGAAAGCGTCAAGGTGGAGATCTGGATCTCGCCCTGAGCCACGAGATCGGGATTGAAGTCCGGATTGCCCATCAGGGCCGCGAGCGTCTTGCCGCCGTCGGCGTCCTGCGCCCGCTCCTCAGGGGAAAGCGAAAAGGAGATCGCCTTCATCGGGCCCGCGGAGCCCGGGAGCACCGAGACCTGTCGTTGGAAGACGTAGACTCCGACAAACTCTTTGTCTTTGACGTAATACTCGGCAAGCAGAGGGTCGCGCGCCGCGGCCGTCTGGATCGACTCCGGCAGCAGGATCGTGCCCATGACCCGCATTTTCTCGGTCGTACCCTCGAGCTGTTCACGCAATTGGATGGCCAGCGATCCCGCCTTGTCGGCGTTCATCTGCTGGATCATGCTGGTGCTGTCTTCCGTGAAAAGCTGAGTCGAAAAGACCACGATCGCTGAAACCGAGCCGATCAGCAATACCGCGATCAAGCTGATGAGCTTGGCTCCAATCGTGATGCGAAGGCCGCGTCCCCCGCCAGATGCCGCGGGGCTTGCAACGGCGTTCGGGACCGGCGGGACCAGGTCCGGAAGCGGCGCAGCTGGGGCCGCGACCGGGTTATTTACGGGCTGTTCTTTTCGGCGCTTTTTGAACACCTGGAGGTTCTCCCTGTTCCACCCTTTCGGAATCCCTAAAGGAAAGCTGAAGCCCATGCGACAGGCCCGCTTTCGGCCTGAGGACCCAACGACCGACAGCCCCCCCGAAACGTCAACTTTCCAGCGGAACGACTTAAGACCCAGAAGCCATCTTATGCAGATGTGCATGTTTCTTCTCAAAATCGCCCCTTATTAGCCGAAACGTTTTTGTCATGGACTTGCCATCAGACCAGCAAGCAAAACGCCAGGTGCCCACGGAATTCCACTTGCTCCGAGGGGAGTGGATCGCCATTCTCGCGGCCGCTGTTCTCTGTTCGATCGGCGCGGCGGTGAGCGGCCGTATGCTTTACGACGAGTTGCAAGGGGCGGGCAACCGGGGCCTCGGCTCGCCGCTGGCGCAAGTCGATCGCAGTGACCGCAAGGTCCGTCGCAAACCGGGCAACAGCTTTGTCTGGACTTACGTCCGGGAGCGGGAGCCACTCTTCCGCAAGGACTCCGTTCAGACCAGCGCGGGCAGCGCCGCCTCTATCCAGTTCAAAGATGGCTCAAAGCTCGAGATCGGCGAAAACAGCCTCATCGTGATCGACGACATCGCCAATCTCGCCCTGAACTTCAAGCAGGGCACCGTCGTGCTCAAGGACAAGGAAGGCAACGACACGCAGATCACCGTGGACAAGGAAGGCAAAAAGAAGGTCGAAAAACTTCTGATCCGTCTCACCGCTCCCGAAAACCTGAGCGAGCGTTGGGTCGCGCAAAACGGCATCTCCCCCGTCCAATTCGAATGGGAGCAGCGCTCGGGCAAGTTCGAGCCCGGCAACTACAAATTAGAGGTTTCGACGGAGCGCTCCTTCCGCGTCGGCGCGACACAAGCGATCGAGGCCCGGAATTTCGAAAGCAAGCGCGCTCTTTCCGTGCCGCTGGCTCCCGGCGCCTACTTCTGGCGGATCACTCGCAACGGCCAGGCGCTGACCACCACCGGGCGCTTCCGTCTCCTGCCCGCCGCGGCCCTCAAACCCACTTTTCCCGCCGCCGACCAGAAGATCGTCACCTTTGGCGAACAGGTCCCGGTCCAGTTCCGCTGGATCAACAACTTCGTCCCGGACTCCGGCTCGGACCACGGCGACGAGCGCCCGAACGCTTCCGTCGAGCATCGCATCGAAGTGGCCACTGATCCGCAATTCAAGGCGATGTCCGTTTCGCAAAAACTGGCCGCGGGCGCGACCCAGCTTCAGCTCAAGCTTCCCTATGGCCATTACTATTGGAGATTGAGCAGCCGTCTCGGCTCACTGCAAGTCACCAGTCCCGTGCTCTCGTTCACATCCGAGATCGGCAAACGATTCGTGATCCGCCAGTCTTTCCCCGAGGATCGGACGACCCACGAAGCTTTGCCGCAAATGCGGCTAGCCTGGATGGCCGAGGGCGGGGCCGACGCGCTTCAGTATGAATGGCAAGTCCGCGACGCTCAAGGCAAGGCTCTCGCCAGTGCCCGAACACCCTCCAATTCCGCGTCGTTGAAATCACCGCCCCCGGGCAGCTACCAATGGCGCGTCCTCGCCATCAATACCAAAGGTGAGACTCTGGGTGAAAGCCCGTGGCGGACATTCACACTCTATTCCGGAAAACCGCTCGGACTCCTGCAGCCTCCCCCGGACGATAAGATCCTTTATTGGGAGCAGCCGACGGAGTTCGCCTTCAAATGGGATCCGGATTCCGCGATCGCGGACGGCACTTATGAAATGGAACTTTCCAAGGAGGCAAGCTTCCAGCCGCCGCTGCTCTCCCGGGCTACTCGGGAAACCACGCTCACGAGCACGGCGCTCAAGCTTGAACCAGGTACCTACCACTGGCGCGTCCGCGTGCGCGACAAGGAAGGCAACCTCCTCAAGACCAGCGCGGCGCGCTTGTTCACCTACGGCCTCCATCCCACGCTGCCACCGCCCCAAGCCCTGATGCCCGCCGCGCAAAGGGAGTACAACCTCCGGGAAAAGGATTTCGAAGCCACCTTTGGCTGGTCACCCGTGCCCGAAGCGACGCAATACGATTTCACGGTCTATCGCTTGGAGAAGACGCGCGCTCCCGCGGGTTCGAAAGGCGCCATCACCCGAAAAGTGGTCCATCACTCCACCACACGGGATACCAAGCGCGAACTAGCTGACCTGCCCCCGGGCGACTATCAGTGGACGCTTCGCAGCTTCGACCAAAAGAAGCGCCCGGGTGAACCCATGGTTCCCCGCAGCTTCAGGATCATCGAAGGCGCCACCCTCGATGCGCCCGAGGACATCTCCGTGGAGGTGGAATGAGGAAGGCTGACGCCACACCTCATCTCGATTCCGCCCCCGACGCCCGCGCGCGCCGCCAAAGGCTGTACCACGCGTGTGTGCTCGCTTGGGTCTCCTCGCTGGCCTTGCTCGCGCCGATACCCGGCTGGTCCAAGGCACTCAAGATGAAATGGAAGCCGATCCCCGGCGCCAAAAAATATGAAATCCTGATCCAGCTCGACGGCAAGACCGTGGAAAAAGACCTCCTCTCCTCCCCGAACTGGAAGGGAGAGCTGCCCAGCGGACTTTACACTTACCAGATCCGAGGCATCGACCGACTCAAGCGCCCCGGCGCATGGAACTCAGCTAAACCGCTGTTCATCGCGCCGCCCTCGCCGGTCGCGCAGGCTCCCGGCGGCCGAAGCGAACTGACCTTGTACGATCCCCAGGGCAAGATTCGCCTGGAATGGACAGCGCCGCCCGAGCTCAAAACCAGCAACCCCGCTCTGCGCAAGCCGGTGAGCTATGAAATCTCCATCCGCGATCGCCGCGCCGGCACCGCGCGCACGGAGACGATCCCGGCCGACCGGACGTCGCTGGAGCTCCCGGGACTCACGCAAGGCAGCTACACCTATCAGGTACGGCCGATTTATCGGTACAAACCCGCGCCCGGCAGCCGCATGCCGGCCTCGGCTGCGAACCATGATTTCAAAGGCGACTTCAGCGCTCCCGTGGAGTTCGCGATCAAGCAGGAAAAGCTCAAGGCACCCGAGCCGCAGTCGCCATTAGGCAAGCAGTCTTTGCCCGAGAACCGCCTGGTGGAGTTCAAATGGAGCACCGTGCCTGGAGCCCTGGCTTACCAAGTCGAAATCCAAGAAAGCCACCCTGAAAACCGCGGCTCGACGCCGCCTCGCGCCTTCCGGGCAATCGACAATCGCATCGCCATCGCGGTCTCCCAGCTCGGAAAGCTCACCTGGAAGGTCCGCGCGCTGGCGAGCGTCGAAAAGACTCCCAGAAGTTCGGCGATGGGTCCGCAGTCCCGCGCCGAAGTCGAGCTCGAGACCGTTCGCGGCTTCGACGAGACTTCGGGCTACGTCGCGCTGTCGGGAATGTGGGCGCCGTACTCATATAAGTTCAACAACACCTCCACCACCGCCGGCGTCCCCACCAGCATGGCCACCGGCCGCGCCAGCGGCGAGTTCTATTTCAACTCAAAATGGGGCCTTGGCGGCGGCGTGGATCTCACCGCGTTCCAGCTGAGCGCCTGCAGCAGTTGCGCGCCGCTTACCTCGTTCCGCAAAGGCATCGACCTCATGGCCAAGCGCCAGGTGCCGCTACCAGGTCTCCTAAATACCTGGGTTTTCGCGCCTAAATTTGGCATTGAGTGGCGCGGCCTCAGCAAGATCTATTACGACAACGTCAACCTACAACTCAGCGAAACCTCCTTTGCGCTGCTCGGCCCGGCGATCGGTTTCGACTTGCGCAAGCCCGTCAGCAGCCGTCTGAGCCTAGGCATTAAAGTATCCTGGTTCGTCCCTCTCAGCCTGAGCGGCCTCTCGGGCGCCAGCCTCTCTCCGCTCGGCGCCACCAACGTCAGCGTCGGAGCACAGGCCTTTTACTGGATCAAGTCGCGCTGGGCCGCCGGCATCGGGGTCTATCGGGACTGGCGCGGCGTCACTTACACCGAGGCGGGCGCGTCCAATACGATCAATATGGACTCCACCAACTTCTTCGGCTCGGTCATTTACAGCTTCGGCAAATGATTTGACCCTGTGTCGGCGATGATCCAGTTGTTTAGAAAAACCGAAACTGCGATCCTGATCTCATGTGCAGTACGTGAGTGCCGAACCCTCCGCCGATGGCGCATGCCACAGGAGCGCCAGAACCGTGGCTTTCTTTTTCGGGGCATGGGTATCCCTGGCACTGACCTCATCGTGCAGCGTAAAGATTAACCGCCTGGACTCGATCCAGCCCCTCGCGATCGACTCCGTCGCGGAAAACCTCATCTATCCTTCGACCACGGACACTCCCATCATCCGCTGGACCATATCGGCGCCCTCCGATTCGCAAAATTACGACCAAACCCAGATCGCTCTCGGATCCACTGTCGGAGGCACCGACATCCAGGAATGGACCAAAGTCACAGGCACCTCCTGGTCCCGCAGCGGACTCGCCCTCACTCCAGGCAAATCCTATTATTCGACCGTGCGCCTGCTCGATTCCGCGGGCTCCGTGCTTACGACCTCGCACGGGACCAGCTGGATAGCAGTGCTGCCCGTCAGCGTCTCCGCGCGCTACAGCGTCGCGCCCAATTGGAATGACTACGCGCAAAGCGCCACCCCGACCAATGCATGCCTCGGGACCGAGGCTGGCTATTTCGCATGCCTCCATGGTGGGGAAAAAAAGTTTGTCCCCTTCTCGGCGGCGTCAGACTGCTCCGGCTATACCGCGAGCGACGAGCTCGGTGCGTTCGATTGGGCATGTGACGCCACCGGCGGCGCCGGAAATGTATTTTTCTATTCCACTGCACTAAAAGGCTCGAAAGCCCTCGCAGATTTGCTCAATGCTTCGAGCTGGCGCGAAAACCGGGTGCTGATCTCGCAAAACGGGATCCCGGTGGCGTCCAGCCCACGCATGGTTTGGTGGAGCAATCCGGTGACCCCTTTGCCCGACAGCCCGACTATCGGATCACCGATCACGCTCAGTGGCTCTGGCACAATCTTTACCGTGTCATCGACAAGAACCGTGACGGAGGGCTTTCAATTCGCCGCGGGCGCGTCAGGCTATAAGATCGGCATCGCAGTGTTCCCGGGGGCGATTCTCCACCTCAGCGATCAGGCCAGCCAGACGGTTTGTGGCGCCAGCAATAACCAATCCTGCCTCTTCAACATCAGGGACTCACGGTTTTTCTGGTTCGAAGGGGAATACCGAAACGACTGGACCGCCTATTTCTCGGGTTACAACGTACTGGGGTTCAACGCAGCCCATGGCGTCATCCGACGCGCAAAGGCTACCGGATTTTTCGGCGGATTCGGCTCCGACTCCTCCCCGATCACCTCCTCCTTTTTCTCCCAGCTCAACGCGAGCCGCAATCAGTTCGGAGTCATGGTTTACGGATCCAACAACATCATCGATCGACTGGTATCGACTTCGGTGGCCGGAGATTCGATTTACTTGACGCCATCTTTTGCGGGAGACACGATTATTCAGTCATCGCTTCTTCAAAGCCTCAACGTCGCCAACAACGCCAACGCCATCATCACCGCCACACAGGTCATCGCGGCAATCAATATTTTAGGCAACGACGCAACGCTGCATAACGTACGAGGGAGCGGCGGGGCCATTATTCAAGGGAATAGCAGAACGACTTTCAGCCAATTCGCCGTGCCCTACTTTGTTCTGGCCAATTCGAGCAACAATAAATTCACGGGGAACTGGCTAACGGACGTAGGGCCCAGTTGTACGGTCGTAGCTGGCACAAACCCGGGCATCGACAGTTCGTGCGCTATCCAAGGTGCCCTTTCAAATTTTACCCGTACCACAGGGAACGGGAACCATCTCGTCCTGGGACCGATCACCATCGACGATACGGCCAACGCCTCGGACTCCAATGGCGCGCAGGCCTTTGCCTCCATCGTGGATTGGGTCAACTTCGAAAATCCATGGCGCATGTGGGCCACCAGCACCGGTACGACTTGCACGAGTGGAACCTGCCAGATCTTCGACTTTCGCCTTTCGCCTTCGGACACACGCTACCGCAACACCACGGGCAACGGTGTCGCCCAGAATGCGGCTTTCGTTTCAGGCGGCGCCTGCCCAGCCTGGCTGGATGGCAATGCTTATCTCAGGGACGCCGCCAGCACTCCTCGCACTTATCTCGCCAACGCGATTGAGCTTCTGGGAACCGGGGGCAACAGCAACGGACTATGCGAGTCCGGCGAAAATTGCCTGTATACGCCGAATTTCGGCCTCTACCAGGGGGAGGGAGACTATACGCTCAAGTCCTGCGCGATCGGGACGGGCGGGACGATACAAAACGTAAGGCTTTATTCCTACTGAATCCATCTCCGCGCAAGTCGCGCTCGACACAGCTATCGATCCAGATCCGTCTCAGTGAAATTTTTTTACGGACGTCCAACTCCGCAGGACCTCACCGGACTCTAAACCTGCGGGCTTGCCTCTGTGTCCAACCCGACACATTCCAGTTAGCATATTCGCTTGATACACTGAACGAGTTCGGTTTGATCCTCCGCCTTCCGCACGAAGCGGGAGCATCCCACGCCGCACGATGCGCGCATGGAGATTTTGCATGTCCCGCCAATCGAATTCCGCCGTGCTGACCGCCACCGTAGGCGCTACCGTATCCTTTGTCGCTTTTGGCGCCGCTCTTGGCGCGACTTTTCTCGCCACTATTGTCGCCGCTCCGACGTCCGCTTTTGCGGGCCCCTCCGATCGCGGGGACGCCTGGCAACTGATGCGCGAAGGACGGCTCAATCAGAGCGGCTCGCGCGGCGTAGCCTCAAACGCGCAGAATTCCGATCCCGACCCTGACTATGACCGGCTGGACGGTAAGGGGCTCTCGGGCAAGAAAGTCGACGTCGTCGAATGGGAAGGCAATCTCGAAATCCATGTCTATCCTGCCGGCAGCCTCAAAGGCCTGGCGCTCAAGATCGACAAACGAAAAGAGGACAAACCGGTGATGGTCATCGGCTATCGCTTTGACAACGATCCTTCCAAACAGCTCATCCGCCGCGCGATTCTGGGTATCGAGCTTAAGGAGCCACTCAAAGTCTACAAGGATCCGGACGCCCAGGATTACGACAAGATCGTGATCTCCAATAACGGACTGGCCACACCCCTCACCGCATATCGCCTGGATCCCGAGCCGCGGCAGCTCTACCCTGACGGGCATCCCGCACTAGTCAAGAATGAAGGCAAAGGCCCCGCGCCGATCAAAGACGAGCCGCGAGTACGCAAACCCGCCAGCGCGGAAAACGCTCGTCCCGGGCTAATCGATCCGGATGACGGGACAATCCAGCCCTTCTTCACTCACAAAAATTAAACTGGCCCACTACCGTGGGGAGAGTGATCCAGACTTAATGACGAAGTGCCCGGAGCGGCTCGGTATTTGCCCAATACCTGAGTCATGAGTTCGAAATTTTCACGTCGTTTCGTCAAGAAATGCCCCTATTCCGACTGCCCAGCCAAAACGGCCGCTCCATCCGAGGACCCGCAAAGTCCTGCTTCCGCCCGCGTAGTCCGAAAGGGCTACTTTGCGCGAAAATCCGATTGCCGAAGGATCGCCCGGTTTTGGTGCATGGGATGTCGGCGCTCGTTTTCAAACGCCACGTCTCATCCTTGCGCTTATCAAAAGAAGCGGACGCTGAATCCCAAGGTCCGGGCACTCCTAGGATCCGTGGTGACCAAACGAAGGATCGCAAGACTGCTGGGGATCAGTCGCACGACGGTGCAGCGAAAGCTTCGTCATCTCGCCCGGGAAGCCGAGCTCAAGCAAACCGAGAGGCTTCGGGCACAAAGAGATTCAGGGGAATTGTTTTCGGAACTTCAATTCGATGAGCTGCAAACTTTTGAGCGCTCGAAGTGCCTACCCCTGAGCGTGCCGTTTGTTATTGAGCCGAAAACCCGCATGATTGTGGGTTTTGGCGTGGCCTCCATGCCAGCAAACGGGCCGCTCGCCACGATCTCACTCAAAAAGTACGGAACCAGAAACGACGAACGGGCCGAAGTGGCAAGCCGTCTCTTCGAGAAGCTCTCCCCGGTGATTGATCCCAAGGCGACTTGGGTGAGCGACGAAAACCCGGCATACCCGGGATGGATCAAAAAACATTTTCCCGAAGCTTCGTGCGCAATTTCCCCGAATGGAGCCGGGCAATTTCCTCTGACGGGAGCCACGCGA
>CAYXVB010000052.1:0-21895 GCA_964467785.1 uncultured Bacteriovoracaceae bacterium | reverse complement strand
CATGAGTTTTCAACCATAATCCGGAACGCGAGCGCCTGCCAGTGGCCCTTACTTGACAACAAACCGTTCTAGACATGACTTCGCGCCGGCATCGCACTCCGCGACCTTCTCCCACTACGATTGGAACGAGCTTCAGCGCCGCCCGTCGCGATAGACACGGACTTCTTTGCCCAGGACGCTCAGAGGATAGAACGCACAGGCAAAGAAGGTCTTCGCCGCTTCGAGATTGGCACGGCCCAGCGACATCCGCCGACATCCCAAAGTCAACACCGCCTTTTCGCGGGGTTCCGGGTCTCCGGCCGCACGATCCGGCCCCAGGTAGACGCGTGCCTCGAAATCCACCGGGAGCTCCGTCACCGAATGATAGGTACCGGGCATCCAATCTGGGTGATTGGACTCGACAGTCACCACCCTCAACGCGCTCCGATCAGGAAAATACGTCGCTCCTGCAAGGACCTCCCTTTTGAGGATCACCAAAGACCCAGGGTCCAGAATTCCGAGACTCGCCCCGGACCAGGCGCCCTCGTCGATGGACGGAATTTCGTCAGATCGGCGGGATGGGGAACTGGCCGAACTCGAAGAGGAAATCATCAATACGGCAATAAATGCGGCAATGGTTGCGGCCTTGTTTGCACCCTTCAAATTTTTCTTTGATGTGTGTTCCATCGAGCCTCCTCAGGAATGCGGTTCGACCTAGAATTAAGCCCGATCAAAAGCCTTGACGCCAAGTGTTAAGTCAAGGTATTGCCCCCCCATTCGAATCATTTTAAGGGTGAAGGGATTTTGATTATGCAGAGAAAGTGGATTGCACTTTGCTGGATCGTGAGCGCCATGAGCCTGCTGACGGCGTCGCTTGCGATCGCTGATTCAGTGCCCGCAACGGCTCCGGTCTGGCCATGGACCGATAGCTCGCGCAACATCGAGCAGGGAATGTACGTCGACGGCTATGAGCCGACCGTGCTTCCGGACGTCGCGGCCGCGGAAAAACTCTTCCGCAGCATGCGCCCCCGCACGGACTTTGTTGGCAAATTCCTCTGGATTTCAGGGGCACAATGCTACCAGCGCGCCCAGGTCTGGACCTATGACATGGCCCAGTCCGGCATCAAGGCCCTCAAAGTCGTGCTTTGGTACAGCGGCTGGTACTACGAATGGTACCGCAAAGAAAAGACCTTCTCCGGCAACTCCGCCTGGGTCTTCCACATCGCACCGGCGGTTCAGGTTGGCCCAGAAAAGGAAATCTACGTCCTCGACCGCGGCTTTGACGTCATCAAAGGCCCCAAGAAGCTTCAGGACTGGGCGCACGTGTTCCTCGATGCTCCCTATGTCGCCGACTGCGAGATCGTCAAAACGGCGCGTGACTATCAGGCCCGCAAGAACGTCACGACCGCTCCCTGCATGATGCAGATCGTGCCGATGTACTACTACAGCCCCATGTTCTTCGACGAACTCGAAAACGAAGGCAACGTCATCCGCAGCTTCCGCGGCGGTGATCTCGACGACGCCTGGAAGGGCTTGAAGTAAATGGCCGCACCCCGGCCCCTTCGGCCGGGTCCGTAGCGCCCTCAGAGCCGGCGATCGCGTCGCACCCCTCGGGAACCCTCGAGGCGCGATGGATTGGCCGGCTCTTCATTTTTCTGCCGTGGAATGGGACACACTCACAAGCCCCTTGAGACCGCGCTCAGGCGTCTATCTCATCGCCACGCGTCGGCGGCTACGGACCTTCGACGCCGGCGATACTTCCGCAGCGGCGGTCTCGGAGCTGGGCATGACCCGCAGCGGATCCAAGGCCGCCACTCCAGTGCGAACTTCAAAGTGCAGGTGCGGCCCGGTGGAATGCCCGGTATTGCCCGAAAGTCCGATCCTCTGCCCCTGCTTGACACGCTGGCCTTTTCTGACGAAGAGCCTCGACTGATGCGCGTAAATCGTCGTGATCCCATTAAGATGGGAAATAACGACCATCCGCCCATAGCCGCGAATCCGACTTCCGGCATAGATCACCGTGCCACCTTGCGCTGCCAGAATCGGCGTGCCGACGGGCGCGCGAAGATCCAATCCCTCATGGAAGCTGGCACCCCGTTGTCCGAACGGAGAGGTAACTTGAACGGAACTCAGAGGCCAGCGAAGAAAGCCGCGCATCAGCTTGGCCGAGGCCACGCCCTCCTCCTCCGTGTTTCGGACCACGGCGGGAGTGCGGCGGCCTTGCGGTGAATTGCGATCCAGCTGCGCGATCCGGTCCAGGAGGCCAATTCGCTTGCTTGGAGAAGGCCGAACCGTCGAACACGAAGTGAGCGCCGCCGTGAAACCGGCCCAGATCATCCAGCTCGACAGGGAGAAGGCGATTCGGGTGGAAAGGCGGCGGAACCTCAACGGCTTCGTCCCCTCTTGCCTGCCGAGTTGCGCGCGGCGCGCGGCATCCGGGTCGAACCGCCGTCTCCCGGAGACGAACCGGCGCGGAGAGTGGCCATGAATTCAAGATCCGTTGAATCCAGCTTGAGGGGGGTGAGCGACGCGGAACCGGTTTCGATCGCGTGGCAATCAGTGCCCTCCTCCTGGCGATACCCCTTGTATTGCCCGCCGACCCAGTAGTAATCGCGGCCGCGATGATCCACGCGGCGTAATACATTGCCGTTGTAGAACCTAAACCCCTGCCGTGTCAGCTCGATCCCCTTGACCTTGTTGTACGGCAGGTCAGGGACATTGAGATTGAAGAGCGTGTGATGCGGAAACTTCGAGGGCGGGATCTCCCGGATCATTCGGCGCGTGATCCGTGCCGCCGTGGCGTAATGGAGCGTGTCGGCGCCGGGGTTGTACTCGAAAAAATCGACAGCGAGGCTAACCGCCAGCGCAGGAATGCCCAGGATGCAAGCCTCGCGCGCGGCGGAAACGGTGCCGGAGTAATAGACGTCCTGGCCCAGATTGGCGCCGCGATTGATACCGGACACCACGAGATCGGGCATCCCTTTGAGAACCTGCCGGATGCCGAGATAGACGCAATCGGCTGGCGAGCCGCTCACGCCGTAGAACCCCTTTTCCAGCTCGACGAGCCGGAGCGGTTTATGGATCGTGAGCGAATGCCCCGTGGTGCTTCGCTCTTCGAGCGGGGCGACCACGACCACTTCCCCGAGCTTCTTGAGCTCCTTTTGAAGAGCCTTGATACCCGGAGCGTGGACACCATCGTCATTGGAGATCAGGATGCGCATAGATAGAGTGTAGCGCCTGACCTGGTCCGCGCGCAACGGCGAGCGGGTCAGTGCCCCGCGCCTCCGCGCACCATGGGCGGGCGAGTACGGATCCTGGCTGCAATTTATTCTCCAATGAAGCTTTATGCCGGCCCGGATGCGGCAATTTCTGCCGATCCGCGCGGGGAGTCGCTCAGAGTAGAAGCGGGTCGCGCTCCGCGGCCACGCGCTCGAGTTCCTTGTTGCGGGCCTCTCCCTCAGGCGTGTTCACGCTCGTGTAGGCGCAGCGATGTCCCGCGCGTTCGAGACGCGCGCAGGCATCGACCAAAATGGAGTGCCCGAGCAGCACCGAGGTGAGCGTCGAAAGCGGACCCGCGCTGACGCCTTCGGTGATCTGCACGCACGCGTCCCCGCGGAAGCCGCCGAAGTCCACCACGCGATCGCAAACCTCGAAGAGACGCTTGCCGCTGGGGTGGCGCGAACTCACGGCCGAGCTGTGTGCCACGCTCGAGAAAGCCACCGTGAAAAGCCCGCGCTTTTTTGCCTCGAGCGCGAAATCGACCACGGCCGAATTGATGCCCGACTGCGAGGAAATCCAGACCATCTCGCCCGCGCGGGGCTTGGCTCGGTCAAGCAGCACATTGGCCACGCCAGGAGTCCGCTCGAGGATACGCACCACAGGCGGTCCGGCCTGCGGCATGAGGTAATCGGCCACCAGGGGCAACACGAAGGAAGCGCCCCCCGCGCGATGGTAAAGCTCGAGCGGAAATAGCCCCGAGTGTCCGCTGCCAAAGACCAGAAGCGATCGTCCGGCACGCACGTCTTCGAACAGGCGCGCCGCGAGCTCGTCCATGACCGGAGCATTGCGCCGGACCGCTTCTTCGAGGTGAGGCAGCGCGATCCGCGAGTAACTCATTGCATCTATTTTCTGGCTCATGATGACTCTCCTATGAATAGTGATCCGGTTTCAGCGCTGCGTGGCCGCCGAGATCTGGTTGCCCCAGTCCGCCGATCCACCAAAGCCGGCGCCGGTGAGATTGATCTGAAAGTTGAAGTCCCAGGAATACTGCGTTGCCAGCGAGTAATTTCGAGTAATCGCGAACTTCCAGCAGCGCGAAGGGCTTTGGAAGGTCAAGCCCACACCGGCCCCGACCAACGCCGACTTGCTGAAGTCATAGGACGCGCCCGCCGTGGGCAGGATGTAGTCATTGATCGAAAAACTCACACCGCTGTTGATGCTGTTGGTGCCGCATCCGGCGCCATCGCCGGGGCAGCCAAGCTGGTTCCAGGAATAGCCGAGCGTGACGCTGCGATCGTAGGCCAAGATCCCCTGCCGCGTGGAGCGCTCGATGACATACGTCGCGCTCGTTGAGAGCTGGTGTTTTATGCCGTCGACATAGGGAAAGTAGTAATAGGTCGTCCCGGACGTCAAGCGGTCGGCAATGAGGAAATTCATCGTCGAAAAGAAACGGGTCAGGGGCTGCGGCTTCTCCTTCGAGAATTCGCGGAAATTGACTGCCTGCCCTGCGGAGAACTCGAACACCGACTGATAACTGGAATCTGGATTATCGAGCCGGCCCAAGCGGCGGATAACCTGCGTGGTGAAACCATAGGCCAGCGAGTTCCCGAGCGGGACGTAGTAATTGCCGGTGTCCGTGGCCGGGCGATCCACTGGCACCAGGTCATAACTGTCGAAGTAGTAACGAGGCGCACCTTGGGAGCCGATGCTGTAAGCGGTTTGCCCGTAATTGATCTGCTTGATGAAGGCATGGTCTTTGTCTTCGGTAGTGAGCGCATCCGGTATGAAGGAATACGTCAAGAGCGGGCGGACCAGATGCTTGATGCGGGGAATGTCGGGATTTTCCGTTTCGTACACGCGCTCGAGCTGCACGCTGATGTCGGTCTGAAGCAACGGATAGCCCCGGAAGAGGTTGGGCACGTTATTGCCGAAATTGTAAAAGTAGCCGTTATACCGGACCGATGGCGTCACTGCGAACAGATCCCAGGGTCGGACGGTGGTATAAACCGACGGCGAAAAGTTAAAACGCGCGGCCGTGCGGATCGGGTCCTTGCCCGGGCGGAACGTATCGGAAGCCCCGGCTAGCGGATCCGTATCGTAATATCCAGCCGAGCGCGTGAAATTGCTCAATCCGACCGTGACGCCCGAGACCAGAGGCAGACTCTCGGAAAGCAGTCGATCATTGCTGGTCATCGTCACGCCGGGCAGGAGCTGGACCGTCTTGGGATCAAAGCGCCGCGCCCCGAGCGTCGGATCCAGATCCACATCAAGGAGGTTTCGGATCCGGCGCGCGAACACCGAGGTGCTCAATCCCGGGACAGAGCGCGAGAAGCTCAGACTGGAAGTCAGATAAGGATCCGAGACGTTGGAGATGTCCTCCGGAAATACGATCGGATACAGGTTGTCGCTGACTTCGCGGAATCGGAGCTTCTGCTCGATCGAGTACGGCAGCTCCTGTGACTGCACGATGTCGAGCGCCCAGCGCGAGCGCTCGACCTGACCGTTAACCTTGGGATTGAAGACTTCCTGGGTGTACTCGCCGGAGTTCGAAGCGAGCTGTTTATCGGTCAGATAGAAGTAACGCGCGATCCCCTTGCTTCGATCCGAAAGCGCGTAACGCCCTTCCAGATCCAGGCGCAGGCCGCGGTCCGACCATTGGCCGGCCGCGATGGTCATGTCCGCGCTCCGGTCGATAGCCCAGAAATACGGCACGACCGTGGCGATCCCGTTGGCGCTAGAGAAGCGCAGGGTCGGGAAAAGGAAGCCCGACTGGCGCCGCGACTTCATCGGCACGATCATGTAAGGCAACCAAAGTGCGGGCGTGTCCTTGACCTTGAGGGCGACATTCGAGAGGTAGGCATAACCCTCGACCTGCATGTCCACGTCCTGCGCCTGCAGGGACCAGCTCTGGGTGCAGTCGCGGCAGGTCGAGTACTCTCCCCAGTGGGTCTGATAGCGATCCGCCCCGAGCTTGTTGATGCGTTCGCCCGCGAGGCTGAAATACTCGTTGGAGATCCTTCCTCCGACGATGGTGCCCGTCCGAGTCTCCAGGTTGAAGTGCATCTCTTCGGCCGTGATGATCGAATCACGGGTCACGTAAATGCAATTGCCATACGCATCCAACGTATGCGCATTCTGATCCAGGATGATGTAATCAGCGGTGATCTGCTCGCCAGGCTGGCGCACGGCGGCATGACCGAAAAGCTCCACGCGGTTGGATTTACGATCCCAGATCTCCTTATCGGCGGAGAAATGGATCGGCCCCTCGCCCCCGATGGCGTGAGCGACTCGAGCGCCGGCGACGGCGCCGAAAAAAAGCAGCAGAAGCGCGAATGCGGCGGAAGTTACTGGAGCTCGGGGAAGCAGCACGTCTGACGCCCCAGTCGCCACATCCATTGGCGAAGCTCAGCGGCCAGATCCTTACGCGCCACGATCCGGTCCAAGAAACCGTGCTTGAGCAGAAATTCGCTACGCTGAAAACCAGCCGGAAGCTGCTGACGGATCGTCTGCTGGATCACGCGCGGTCCCGCGAAGCCGATGAGCGAGCCGGGTTCGGCCACGATGACGTCACCGAGCATGGCAAAAGATGCGGCCACCCCACCGGTCGTAGGATCGGTCAGAACCGAAAGATAAGGAATCCCTTCTTCCCGCATACGGGTGATCAGCGCGGTGGTTTTGGCCATCTGCATGAGCGAGAGGATCCCCTCCTGCATGCGCGCCCCGCCCGAGGACGAGACCACGACGGCCGGAAGCCGATCCTTGAGGGCGTTTTCGAAAACAAGGGCGACTTTCTCGCCCACGACGGAGCCCATGCTCCCGCCCATGAATTTGAACTCAAAAACACCCAGATGGTAGGGAAGGCCACCCAGCCGGGCCTTGCCGGCCACGAACGCGTCACGAATGCCGGTGGAGCCGGCCGCGGAGCGTAGTCGGGCCTTATAGGGCTTGGTGTCGTCAAACTCCAGCGGATCCGTGGACACGAGATCTTCGCCGTACTCCTCGAAGCTGCCGTCATCCGTCAGCATCGAAATCCGCTCAGCGGCGCTCAGGCGAAAATGATAAGTGCACTCCGGACAGACCGAAAGACTGTCTTTGAGCGCCTTGCTCTGAAGAATCTCGCCGCACTGGGTGCACTTGACCCAAAGGCCCTCCGGCACTTTGGAGGTGCGCTGGGAGACCTGGGTCTTGATCCTGGGGGTCTTCAAATCGTCAAACCATGCCATTGTGAGGGAGAACTTAGCAGGCACTTTATGGATTGGCAATCTTAAGGAAAGCCCTTTCAAAGGCGGCCACAACCTGTGGATCGAACTGGGTTCCACTCCCCGCGCGGATCTCCCGCGTCGCGTGATCGGAGGCGATCGCCTGACTGTAGGGACGGGCGCTGATCATGGCATCATACGCATCCGCCACTGCGATTACCCGGGCCACCCGGGGAATCCCGTCCCCCTTCAAGCCAAACGGGTATCCCCGGCCATCCCAGCGCTCATGGTGGTAACGCATTCCATCGACGACATCCCCCATCCCCGAGATCCTTCGCAGGATCTGGTATCCGAGTTCAGGATGGGTGCGCATCACCGACCATTCGGGAGCTTCGAGAGCAGTTCCTTTTTTTAGGATCTGATCCTCGATCCCGATCTTGCCCACGTCATGCAGCAGGGCGCTCAAACGAAGCCGCTCGAGCGCGTCCGGCTCGAACCCGAGCTCCCGTCCGATCCTCACGGCAAAGTGGGCGACGCGTTTAGCGTGACCGCCGGTGCAACGGTCCTTTTTCTCGATGGCCTCGACCAGCGCCTCGGCGGTTTCGAAGAATCCTCTCTTCACTTCGCCATGCAGACGCGCGTTCTCCAAGGCCATGGCAACGGGCCGGGCGAGCCGCTCAAGCCACTGCAAGTCCTCCGCGGCCGACAACCCGGAACCGCGCGCCACGAGCACCCCGAAAACCTGATCGAATGCGCCGTACAGCGGGACGCAAAGCAGTCCCGGCTCCGAGGCGCTCACGCCCAAGAGCGCCACGCGCCCTTCGATCGTCGCCGAAGTAAGGGCGATATTGTCGGACTCGCCACCGTCCGCGGATACGCCGATCAATGCGCTACGATCAGGATCAATCGCAAGAAGCTTCGCAACCGTCGACGAAAAGAGCCGCTCCACGGCGGACTCCGCGCGCGCCGCCGCTCCTGAAAGCTCGAGCGAGCCCTGCAGCTCCTCGACCGCATCGGCAAAGGCGAGGGCGCGCGCCCGATCATTCCGCATAGATGCAAGCTGAAGGGGATTTAACGCTGGCTGGGGCGACAAAAGCGACATGGTCTGCGGGCCTCCATGCCCGGCGGGCCGCGACTTCTTCGCGTCAGTCTCCGGCTTCCCTTTTCGGAAACGCCAGCCACCTGCCCTACACAGTCAGTCAACTAGTCTGGAAGTTGGATTTTTATTGATGAGCAGAAACAAAAATGCCTCAGCGAGAGTCTTCCTGACTTCACTGAGGCCCACGAGAGCTTGAATCTGTCTCCCATGAATCCTTCCATGGATTCATTCCACAACCACACTTTTGAGTGTACGTTGGATTGCGCGGGGGTCAATAGCGCAGAAGTTTTTTTCAGCTTTTTTTTCCGCTCATCCGCAGAGCGAGCTCATAGACTGCCTTTCGGGGCGCGCCAAAATGTTGGCTCACCTGTCTAGCCGCTACAGATGCGGAAACTCCGCTTTCGATCAGGCACGACATAACTTTTGTCCAAAGCGCCTCGTCCGCTTCGTTGCCCCGGCCTCCACCACCTCGGTCGCTCCGACCGGCTCCCTCAAACCTGACCGCAAAGCACCACTCGCCCCGCTCCCCTTCGGTCGCGATCTCCCGGCGGACCTGGTCCCGAACTTCGACCGCGGTACCCCGGAAAAAGCGTTCGTAGACTTTGGTCAGCTCCTTGCTCGCCACCACGGCCGCCCCGGGAAAGAGCTCCGCCAGGGATTCCAACGCCTCGACAATCCGGTTCGGACTCTCAAACCACACATATAGCCTCGCCACTTCCGCCAGGGCGCAAGACTCGAGCTCCCGATGACGTTCCCCCTCCTTGCGCGGAAAAAACCCCCTAAAGGCGAATGCCGTGTCCTCAAAGCCGGCCGCACTCAAGAGTGCCATGACCGCGGAGGGCCCGGGAATCGGAGTGACGACCACGTCGAGAGCCGAAACTGCGGCAACCAACCTCGCCCCCGGATCACTGACCGCGGGCGTCCCCGCATCCGTGACCAGCACGACGCCCTGGCCCTGGGCCGCCCGCCGGGCGACCTCCTCGGCCGCGCGGGTGATTCGATCAGGCGAAGCATGCGCGTCCAATCGGTCGAGTCGTCTCTCGGATCGGCGCTCGCCCGACTCCTGGGCCGCGATGCCCACCGCCTGCAGCAATTTAGCGGTTTGGCGCGTATCTTCGCAGTAAATCAATTCGGCATACTTAAGTGCAGCGCGACCGCGGGAGCTCAGATCCCAGAGATTGCCGATCGGAGTAGCCACCACCCACAATCCCGGCGTGAGCCCTGGCGGCCGACCTTCAGCCCCCTCCTCGACGGAGGTGGGCAAATCTTGCTTCTTGGCAGTCCCCATGACTGAAATCGATAATTGAAAAAGTCTCAGGAGGCCATGGACAAATGAAAGCACAGATGAAAAAAGTCGGCGATACGATCGTTGTCATTCTCGACGGAAAGATCGATTACGAAACCAACGCGCCACTGCGCGAAGACCTCAACCGCCTGGTCCGCCAGGCCAAGAAGGACAGCGTTCCGAAGAACATCATCTTCAACTTCGAAAATCTGGAATTCGTCGGTTCGAGCGGGATCTCGACTTTCGTGCAGACCTTGCGCGAGATCAACGCCACTGCACCGATCAAGCCCCGCTACTGCAACGTGGGCAGCGAATTCCGCAAAGTCATCGAGGCGTTCGACGAAAAGGCGCTCTTCGACTTCTACGACACTGAAGAGCGCGCGCGCAAAAGCTTCCTCGACAACTGAACCTCGACTAGAAACTCGCGACTTGGAAGTTCAATTCCACGAGCGCGGGCGGACTCTGCGGGAGCGCGGATCGAGCCGGAAGCACCTCTCCGGCCGCCGCGCTCTTCGCATATCTCAAAGGATTTCCCGGGTCGTCCCGGTGTGTCAGGTGATAAATTCCCACGGCAAGCCCGAGGTAAAGCCCCACGGAGCTTCCGATCAGAACATTGCGCCCCTGCCCTGATACTGCGCCGGAGACCAGTCCCGCCACGGTCCCCACCGCCAGGCCGTACAAACCTGCATGAGTCACGGTACGAAAATCCGAATCCAGCGCCCGCGCGCCCGGCGCCAGGCCCAGCTGGAGAGCCGCGACAAAAAGCAGCGCGACTCCGAATTTCGATCGCCTCAGTCTCAAACCGGACTTCTCTCCCATTGCTGAAGTGTCGCCGATCCCGGGGCTCCGGTCAATCCGACGATCGCGCGCAAGTATCTTCCCACGCTAGCCTTCGATCCAGACATTGATCCGGTGATCCCAACCGCCGGGGCCGAGAGCCAGGACATCGAATCTCACCAGCTCCGCTCCACCCCGGTAACCCTGTAGAAAGCGTTCTATAGCTCGGCGTAAGCGATGCCTTTTAACGCCGTCCACGCTTTCGAGCGCGCCGACCCAGGCGCCCGGCCCCCGAAAACGGACTTCCACGAAAACGAGCTCCCAGGCCCCGTCTGGACGGCGCTCTTCGAGGACGAGATCAAGTTCGCCCCCGCGACAGCGGTAATTTCGCGCGATCACCCTCCGGTAAGGCCTCAATGGATCCAACAGCCAGCGCTCCGCTTCGCGTTCAACTCTGCTACCGCTCTCTGTCGGGCTATAATTCATGTCTCGGCAGGGTTGCAGAATCCAGACCGGAAGACCTATGGGCTCAGTACATGTTCCGGATAAACGGCACCTTGATAATCAATCGAGTCCAGCCTTCTATGAGCCGCTCCCCGAATCGCGGTGCCCGATTCAGCGGATATCCGGTTCCCATGAAGAACTCGGAAAACCTCGCCGCGCACCCCCCCGGCCCCGCCCAACGATTGATCTCGCCGAGTTCCGCCCGGTAAAAATCGGCAACCTTTCCCGAGAACTCGGCGTCGTGGATCACGGAAAGCGCTTCGGAGTTCATGTAGCGGGAGCGGCCATCAAAATTGCCCGAGCCATTGGCGACTTTCCCGTCCGGCGTTCCGGCATCGATGACCATGAGCTTCTCATGCAGCGTGTTCGGGGTGGCCTGGCCCCAGATCTCCCATCCCTGCTCCACTAGGTCAGGCACGATCGCCTTAAGTGCGATCGAGGGAAGATCATGGTCCGACTCGCCGAGCATATTGCTCTTGATCACTTTTTCTTTGAGACGAGGCCCAGCTCCGATCAGGGCTTCGTAAAGCGGCTCCCCTTTAACCGTGATGATGTACGGGTTATTGATCACCACCGATTGCTTCGCCTCTCGGATGAGCTGCACCAGCTTGTCGCTCACAGCTTCGCGCTTGGTCCGGTCGCCCATCTTGTCGAAAGTGAACTCGATCTTTTCCGCGGGCACACGACCTCGGATAATGTCGCGTTCATCAAGCGGCGCTTTCGACGCCTGGCGACGCGCCAAGAAATCGTCCACCGACTTCTGGTGCTTCGCGAACTCCGCTGCGTAATCCATGCCCTTGGGAGAGGCCTTGAACTGCATCTGCGAGACTTTCGTCCGCATGTGTTTGTGGTTCATCTTTTCTTCGATGAACTCCGGCACCACCTTGAAATCCTCCGCCTGACCGCTCATCCGGATCTCGGTGTCATTGAAAGAGTACTGAGGCTCTTCCTTGAGCTTCTTGCCAGACATAGCAGCTTCGGCCCGCGCGGCCTTGCGCTCGTCACGCGCCGCCTTCTGAAAGGATCGGTAATACTCCTTGGTCCAGTTGCGGCTCCCCATCCGGACGGTCACTTGATCCCCGTCGCGAGTGTAAACGATCTTTTCGTGAAACCGGCTGTTCGCCTTGGCGATGTTGCGGAGGAGCTGCGCGGGCTTTTCAAGAATCTTGGCGATGTTGACCGGGCGGAAGGCCTTGAACTTCACTCCGTGCTTCTGCAGCTCCTCGGCCATACCGCGGGTCATGAGAGAGGAATGCGCGTCGACCGCACCCTGCACATCCACCCCAGCGTCGGCCATCTTAGCGAGCATCGAAGCGATGGTCATGCCCTGCGCATCCTCATCAAGCTCATGCATGAGGTAAAAGAACTGGCGCACCGGAGCCTTGCTGTCGATCAAGGCCTGCATTTCTCGTAAGAGCGACTCCATGGCGTCGTTGGAGGATGTGTACATCTCCAGATCGACGTCGGCGGCGCGCGCGATGCCCGGGCCCGTCGCAAGGACAAGTGAGATCAGAAATGCGACCGAAATACGTTTTAGTTGCGCCATCATTCCCGGATGTTCCACTCTTCTCCCATTTTGCGGGAAGGCGGAAAGCGGGTCAAGTTAGGCAGCTTCTGCCGGGATTTCAGAACAGTTCGGCCTGCTCAGGCTCCCTATGCCGCGCCGTCGCGCTCACGGCCATCTTGTCGGAAGACAGGAGCGCCGCAACCGGGCCAAAGCTCTTGCGATGGATCTCGCAGGGCCCGAGCTCCTTCAATGCCCTGGAATGCTGAGGGGTTGCGTACCCCTTGTGAACGCCAAAAAAGTAACCGGGGTACCTGACGTCGGCCTCCACCATCCATCGATCGCGCCAGACCTTGGCTACGATCGATGCAGCCGCGATCGACAGGCACTTCAAGTCGCCTTTGACGATCGCCGTGGCTGCCGGCGCGTTGAGCCCTTTGGGAATGACGTTGCCGTCCACCAAAACGTGTGCGGCACGCGCGTCTCTCGCGATCTGCGCGCTTTCCAAAGCCCGGCGCATTGCCAGGTGCGAGGCATGATAGATATTGATCTGATCGATCTCCTCGACCGTGGCGACGCCGACGGCGCAAGCGAGGGCCCAGCTTTCAATCAATGGTGCGAGTTTTTCACGCTTTTCGGGGGTGAGGAGCTTGGAGTCGCCGATCTCGGAGAGCCAAGGATGGGCTTCATAATCGACAACAAGAGGAAGGAGAACGGCGCCCGCGACCACGGGACCGGCAAGACACCCCCGGCCGACTTCGTCGAGACCGGCGACCACCTTTGCGGGGTAGCCAGCCTTCTTTTCGAAATCGAGGCCGGGGGCAGCCTTCATACGGACTTACTTCTTCGCTTTGGCGGCGGCCGAAGCGGCAGCCGAAGCCTGCGTCTCGACTTCGCGGTCGATCTTCGCAGCGCGGCCTTCGAGGCCACGGAGGTAATAGAGCTTGGCGCGGCGGACCTTGCCGGCCTGGACGATTTCGAGCTTCGCGACCTTGGGCGAAGCTTCCTGGAACGTACGCTCGACGCCCACGCCATGGGAGATCTTGCGGACGGTGAAGGAGCGGCTCGCGCCCTTGCCGGACATCGCGATCACGACGCCTTCGTAAGCCTGGATACGTTCCTTGTCGCCTTCCTTGATCTTGACGTGCACGCGGACGGTGTCACCAGCCTTGTACTGGGGAAGGTCCGTGCGGATGTGGGCCTTTTCGACGAGGGCGATACGGGCTTCAAGGCCCTTGCCCGGCATCTGGATGCCCTTGGAGGTGCGACGATATTTCTGTTTGGTAGCTGCCATTTCAGTTCACTCCTGCCTCTGACCTATTGCGCAGAGGCTCGTTCATACAATTCAAACGCCAGGCACTTTGACACCCGCGAGATTTCAATCCCATGCAGGCCGGTCATTTTCCGAACAGCCGGTCGAGAATGATCGCGACCGCCGAACGGACGGAAAGGTGATTGTACCCTCCCTTGCCTTCAGGCCCGTAAACCGGAGCCAGGATCCGGTTCACCTCGGGATAGAAAGCATCCGAAATTCCCCAGCCGGTTCCGAACACCAGGATCACTGGTCTCGGTTTTCTGGCCGGATCTTCAAGCTCGCGCCGGTATTCGGCGTAGCTCACCGCATTCGGAAGCGGTCGTGCATCGGTGAGGACGACTTCGGGACTTTCGTACCCGGGGCCGCACTCCTCGCTCACTCGGGCCTTCAACTCGTCAAACGACCGAACCAACCGAACTCGAGAAAGCGCCTCAAAGCGTTTCGGGTGGTACTCACGCTGCCGATCCGTGCTCCAATGAGCCAAGATCTTGCCGACCAGCTCCTGCTGATCCTCAATCGGGGTCAGGATAAAATACCCTTTCGCCCCAAAAGTGCGAGCCGACCGCGAGATGTCATGGATATCCATGTTCGTCACGGCCGTCGTTACGATCGCCCCGTTCCGGTTCACCATAGGGTAATGCAGCAATGCAACATAAACCGGTACAGACACGAGGTCCAAGGCAATACCATTGCCATAGGGTCGGGGCAAGGATTTTGGAGCCGACAATGGGGAGGATTGGGCTTTTCAATAACAGAGGTTACAATCTACTTTAGGGAGGTTTTTATTGGATGAAAACCCGACAGTTTCGCGATCCGACCCCAGGTTCCTGGGGACTGACCCTGGGCTTGGTGGTTTTGACCTCCAGTTCGCTGGTCTGGGCCTCATCAACGTCCCCGACCCAAGCTCCAGTCGCCTCCCCTAGCCCGGCGCCCTCTCCGGCGGCCTTCAAACCGGACTACCGCACTGGCTACGAAGCTTATCAACGCAAGGACTACACGACCGCTTTCAAACACATCCGACCTCTTGCGGAGCAAGGGGATGCCCAACTGCTGGCTTTCATGGGCAATGTATACGCCAACGGTTATGGAGTGCAGAAAGACGAAGCCGAGGCCTTTTCCTGGTACCTTCGTTCGGCCGAAAAAGGCTACCTTCGCGCCCAAATTATCGTAGCCAATTCATACGGCCTGGGCTCGGGCACGACCCAGGATATCGCCAAAGGCATCTACTGGTACAGCCAGGCGGCCAAACAGGGCGACAAGGACTCGCAATTCGCCACCGGACGAGCCTATGAGACTGGAACTGGCGTCAAGATGGACACGCATCAGGCCGCGATCTGGTACCGCAAGGCGGCCGAACAGGGTCACATCGAAGCCCAGCTTCTGCTGGGCCAGTTGCTGCTTTCGGGCGACGGAGTCAAAGAAGACCAAAAGGAAGCGTTGAAATGGCTGCGCAAAGCGGCCGAGGCCGGATCAGATGAGGCGAAAGAAGTCATTCAATCCGCGCGAGAGGCGGGCGTCGCTGGCGCCAAAGACTAACCCCTTTTTCGCACTCATCATGACAATAGAATTTGAAATCCCATTTTTATCGAAACCGAACCCAGCGGGGCGATCCCGCAGGAGCGCTCAGATTCTAAGCGAGCCACCCCGGGCGTTCCGCCCCCAGCTTTACCTACTGCTCGGTCCCATGCTCGGGCTGCTCCTTGGCGCTGGGGCTCAAGCCGATGAGCCCTGTGCGCTGGAGTCGTCGACCGCCCGAGACCCGATGCCATTACCGGTCGCGAGCGAACTCCGTCAACTGACTCGCGCGCTCGCGTTTCCGACGTCTGCCGAGGTCGGCTCAATGGACGGCCTCTTTTTGTTCAATGTGAGTCTGGGAACTTCGATGGAGGGCGAACCTCTCGAACTACGCTTGCGTCGCTATGCCGAGTCATCTGAAGCTGACGAACTCCGCACGCGCCGTTTCCAGCTGATCCGGCGTCTTGCCGGGGAGCTTGCCGACGGAAAAAACGCCGACGAGATGACCGGCCTCGATCTGCAGGAGCGCCTGCTGCTTTTTTCGGCCGTCTCCGGCACTCTTAACGAAGCTTCGATCCGGCGACTCCGCGCGCGCATGGGCTTCGATGCGGTACCGGGCAGTCCAATCACTCTTTTCCGGGAGCGCGCCAGTGGGGAGCTCTTCGGCCAGATCGGCGGTGCATTACTCAAATTCGGCTTTCTCACTGACGAGCGCGCGCGATCGGCGGCAAGTCGCATCGTCGCCCATCAGAATACCGATGCCGCGGCATCCGTTTGGAATCCCCGCACCGCCGATTGGCTGGCCGCACGCACGGAAGGGCGCGAGATCGCCGCGGCGGCGCAGGTCACTCTCCAACTCGGCCGGACCAATGCGCCCGCGCGTGATCTGATTGCCGGGCTAGGAGACGTTCGGACCTGGCGCACCGATGCCGGAAACGGTCGAACTCTCGAAGGAGTGCTTGCCCCCAGCCAAGTGCTTCTCGAAGGACGCCGCGCCATGAACTCTCCCCTGAACCCTCCCCTAACGTCCATGACGCTTCCTGCCGGGATCCTTCAATCGCAACCACCCCAGGATTCCCAAGTGTCTCAACCCGTGCCGGAATCCAAAGCAGAGGATACTCTCTGGCAATCGCGCTCCGATAAATTGACCCAAGAGGCGCTCAACTCCCGCGATCCAGAATCACTGAAGAGAGTGGCGCGCGAGAAAGGCTGGAAACCCCTGGCCGAAAATCTCCGCCGCGACGTCAGCACCTATCTGCGCGATCAAGGCCTTTTCCTCCGTGACTTCAAGGCCCGCACATCGGATTTCCCGGCCCAATTCTCCGCCCCCCTCCAGGTCAGCGACACAGATCCGCCCAATGCCGGTCGTTCCGACTTCGGCCCGATGGTCACGCGAGTCCGCGACACCACCATCCGCGTGAGCCAAGCCCTGCCCAGCACCAACTCGAATCGGGAGGTTTCGAGTTACGTCAAACTCGACCCATTCAAGGGCACGAGCACCGCAGCATGCGTTACCGACGACTTCAATCGCGGACAAGAGCGCTTTAGCACCTGCACCGAATTCAATCGGGATTACGGCGGCAATCGAGTCACCCGCCTGCGCGTCGACTCGACATCGGTCCGGGCCCGCGAATCCCTGGACCTGAGACTGGGAGCCGCGGCCGAGCTTCGCCGCGAAGATTCGGACGCCCGCAAATACTCAACCCGCAGCGCGATTCTTCACGCCTCGATGAATGCTTTTCATCGTGACACCCCGGGCCCCATCCGGCTGTTTTCAAACTTCATCTGGGATTATCCCGTGACGCAAGGGCAATCCAAAGCCATCCTCCGACAGGAAATCGGCGCCCGCTCCTGCGACCGCCAGCACACCTGCCTGGAAATCGGGCTGAGGCATCAAGCGGGCTCTCCACTCATGGAGACGGATCCGGTCACACAGGCCGAGCGGCCTGCCCGCTCGCTCTACCTCACTTATTCCCGGGCAATCTTTTAGCGCTTTTTCCGCCGCGTTGGCTGCGGCGGATTCTTCTCCAGATACCTCGCCCAAAGATCCGGCCGCCGGATCTGAGTGCGCTCTTCACGCTGTGCCTTGCGCCAAGCCGCGATCGCCTTGTGATCACCGCTCAAAAGCACTTCCGGGACGCTCTTTCCCTGAAACTCGCGGGGACGAGTGTACTGCGGGTACTTGAGGAGATCATTTTCAAGGCTGTCCTCTGTGATCGACTGAGTGTTGCCGACGACTCCTGGAAGGAGCCGAGTAATCGCATCGGTCATCACGAGCGCGGGGAGCTCACCACCCGTGAGCACGTAATCGCCGACGGAGACCTCCCGATCGACACAAGCCTCGATGAAGCGCTCATCCACTCCCTCGTAATGACCGCAAATCAGAATCAGGCGGTCATACGCTGAAAGCTCTTTGGCCATCTCCTGGTTAAAGGGCCGCCCTTGGGGCGAAAGTAAAAGGGTCAGCGACTTACCGCTCCCGGACTGATTTGAACGACTCGAAAGCGCGGAGCGCTCGACGGCCGCGGCCCAAGCGGAATGGAGCACATCGGGCTTCATCAACATGCCCTCTCCGCCGCCAAACGGCGTGTCGTCCACCGTACGGTGCTTATCCGTCGAGAAATCTCGAATCTGAAGAGGGTGATATGAAACGAGCCCGCGTTGGCTGGCTTTGCCAAGCAGGCTCGATCCGAGAATGGATGAAAAAACTTCGGGGAAAAGAGTCAGGTACCAGAACTCAAGCGGCCGACTCTCACCTGGGGCCCTTACGCCTTCAGTAAGCTCACTCGATGATCTCGAGGACTGTCCGCTTTCTGAGTTTGGTGGATGCCCCATTCAAAACCGTGCGCACCGCGCGGGCCGTGCGGCCCTGTTTGCCGATGATCTTACCCAGGTCCTGCTTAGCGACTTTGAGCTCGATGACGGTAGTGTTTTCACCGGCCACTTCGTTGACTTCGACCTGATCGGGGAAGTCTACCAGAGCCTTTGCCATCATCTCGATGAGCTTGGAAAGTTCTCCAAGCTGCCCGCCTGCATTTGTGCCTGTACTCGAAACCGACATCGCAACGCCTCCTCAAATGCCCGGGGATAGCGAAATTGCCCCCGGGAAATCCCGCACTATACCGACTCAGTCAGCAGCGTAACGCGGTGAGCGAAGCGGTACTAATTTAGTTTGCAAGGACTTTGAGGAGTTGTCCAACAGTTTTGGTGACCTGAGCGCCCTTAGCCTGCCAGGCTTGGATCTTGGCGAGGTCGACCTTGACCTTGTCCTTGGGGGACTTGGCTTTCGGGAAGTAGTGGCCCAGGGACTCGAGGTGAGCGCCATCGCGCTTCTTAGCGGAATCCACCGCAACGACGAGGTACTGGGGGTTTTTCTTGGCGCCCTGGCGGGACAGACGGATCATCACGGCCATTTGAATCAGTTTCCTTTCGCCACACTGGCAAATGAATCGAACGCCGTGGATAACAAAACCGTGTACGGGCGTCAACCAGAGAAATAGCGGGAAATGGGATCCATTTCAGGGATACAGTGGGAAAAGTGACTTGCCGTTTCCTCATCCTCAAGAGAGGAATCCCGATTTTATCCCAGGCTCTCCTAGCAAGCTGGCTTGGGGTGAGCTCGACTTGGGCGTTTGAAATTCCTGACTCGACTCCCACGATTCCAACAGAATCCACGCCACCCTCCACGGCAGAAATTTCACAGCCTTTTTTCGTCGGCTTCAGCCTGGGGCTGCCGGGTTCGGTTTTCAGCCTGATTCCGTTGGCGGACGGATGGAATCCCAGCTTCGGGGACCGAATGGATTATCGGCCTTCCTCGCGCTTTGAAACTACCCTGCAGGCCAGTTGGCGCTTTTTGGGCGGCAGCCTCTCGTTTACCTTGCCTCCCCTTTTTGATTTTCAGAACCGCGAAGGGCCGAGCAGCCGACAGGACCTGCGCCTTTCGACGGACTTCGGGCGACTTCGCGTTGAATTGGCCTATCAGCATTATCAGGGATATTTGATCGAGAACTCCTCTCGACTCTCGACCCTGAGCTTAAACGGCGCCGCTTATTACCACCTACCAGAACTACAGAATACAGGAGGTGGGCTCACTCTGTTCTACGTGCCCAACGAAGACTACTCGATGGCCGCGGGCTTTGACCAGACTCGGCGCCAGCTTCGTTCGGCGGGCTCGCTGCTCCTGCTCGTCAGCGGACGAGCGCAGGGGCTGCGCTCTCCGACAGCGATCATTCCGACGGAGATGCAGTCGTTCTTCGGCGACGAAGGCACGCTGAGCGCGGCACTTCTCAAAAGCATTGGCGCCGGCGCGGGCTATGCCTACACAGTGACGCTCTATGACGTGTTTATCTCCGCGTCACTTGCGGCCGAGCTGGGTCCGCAATGGGTGCGATACACCCTGTCCTCAGGAGAGCGGGACTACGCCTTTCTGGGCGTCCATAGCCACGCCAAGCTGAACCTGGGACTGAACCAAGAGCGTCTGGTAGCGGGAGCATCGCTGGCGATTGACGGTTATACGGAAGGCACGCGATGGATACAGATCTGGAACTTCAGCTTGAGCGGGCGATTGTTTGCGGGATTCCGCTTTTAGAGGCTTCAATCCTTCGTGCGGGC
This sequence comes from uncultured Bacteriovoracaceae bacterium, assembly GCA_964467785.1. Taxonomy (GTDB): domain Bacteria; phylum Bdellovibrionota; class UBA1018; order UBA1018; family UBA1018; genus CAYXVB01. Next base: position 1,888 of record CAYXVB010000052.1, on the reverse strand, counting down.
ACTCCGCCCCAGATCTCACCCGCGCTGATATGGGAATTTTTGCTGACCACCGAGCCGGCCGCCACGATGGCATCATCTTCGATCTTCACCCCCGCCATGACCACGGCATGGGCGCCCACGGTGACCCGGTTACCGATGCGAATCGGAAAGTGAGCAAGACGGTCATTTTCGACGACATGCGGGATCAAAACGCTCCCATGCCCAAGCAAAACATTTTCACCGAGTGTCACGAAGTCTGGATCGAAAATCATTCCGGAAGAATAGGAATTATCTCCCATCCGGGCACCCATCAGCAGGTATACCCAGCGGGAGATCGGCACGGGAAGCACATTGCTCCTCAGCAACGGGTGGGCGACGAAGAAGTGCATGACCAGGCGGACGTGGTAGTTTCGCATCCATGGACTCCCTTTGGCGATCTCGCCTTCGGGAAGAACCAGCAGCGTCCGCGCCAAGAGGCCCAAAACCGCGAAATAGGTGCCGAGAAACCAAAGTCCAGTGAGAACTAAGATTAACGCACCACGGTATTCGAATGGGGGCAAGATTCGATGAATCATGACGCCTAGCCCTAGGCTTTGCGCAAGGCAGGCCAAAACGATCGAAATCCCCAACAGCACTTCAAAGCCGGTGATTTTCCGCATCGCTTTCAAGTTTCAAGTTCGAGATCGAAATTGAGAACCCGAATCGCCGCGAAAGCACCAGAATCCGTGAGCAGCCTTGCTCTCAAAAACGCGGTCGACTCCCGGATTGTCAAGGCCGGCTCCATCGGGTTAGCCTCTGCCCCATGATGCGCGCTTTTAAGGCCTTTACCGCGATAGCCTTCCAACTCATTCTTGTTTCTACTTCGTCCGGACCTGGACCTAGGGCCGCATGGGCAAGTAGCGGCGGCGATCGCGCCGGCAACGGCGGCGGCTTGGCCGAACTGAATTTTCAGTACGCCTACCTGTCATTGCCCTGGATTTACGAGAACTGCCTCGCCAACGTCTCCTGCCTTCAAGATCCGCAACTCCTTCGGACTCTCAATGGCATCCTCGGGGCCCTCCCGCGGGAGTTCCGCTCCAACCCAAAGCTCGTGTTTGAGTCCGGCAAAGCGCATCCCGAGCGCTTTATCATTAACGGCACGGTCCGGATCGCGGTGACCGGGGACCAGGTCGGCGACCCCATTTACTTGAATTTGGATCTGCTCTACCCCTTAGCCCCGAATGGACTTCCCACCGCGCTGGACGTCGGCGCGGCGATCAGCATCCTGACGCACGAGCTGGGCCACCATCAAGGCGCCTTTCACGATCCGCAAGGTGAGCGCTACTTGGATCTGCTCGGCGCGAGTGTTCGCGCGCATTCGAACCGTTCCGTGGAAGTCATGCAAGTGGATGACTGGGATCGCTCACCCGATGATTTTTCGGCGAATATTCAGCTCACCGCGGTTCACTCTTCGGCGGGGATCACGGATCCCACTCTGGACGGGCCGCAGACCTCGCTCCTGCTCTCGGACGGGGCGCGCGGCTATCCCCTGGACCCAGAGCTTTTCGGTAAACTGCGCTGCCCAGTCAAAAACGGGAACGCAGGCAAGCTGATCGGATATCGCCTGCATCACATGGCTTGGAAAACCTGGCGCTATGTCTCGCGTGATACTTTATCCCGGATCTACCCGTTGGAGACGCGCGCGCTGATCGCGTGTCGCTATCCGGACGATGAGGTCTATCCCACATTCTACACTGACCGAATTGTCCGCATGGAGTTCACTTTCAAGCTTCCATCAAACGCGGACAATGGGGTGTCGTACCGCTACGTCGACAAGAGCCTGCAAGTCTCTCTCGTGGCCATGCCATGAAGCCCTTACGAAGCTACGAGGATTTTCGTCGTTACCTGCTCGATCACGCCGAGGAAAAGC
>CAYXVB010000051.1:2320-21915 GCA_964467785.1 uncultured Bacteriovoracaceae bacterium | reverse complement strand
GCATCTGATAGACGAGTGTCACGCGGTCGCTGGTGACATAGTCGAGCTTTTCCTGGATGCCGCGACGATCGTTGCAAAGCGCCATCACCGCGCCGACATACTCGTTGGGCATGTGCAGCGTGAGCTTGATGTAGGGCTCCTCGATTGTTTCGATACGAGTCTGCTCAGGGAGCTTGGCCGGATTGTCGACCCAGCTCACATCACCGTTGGTCTGGGTGACCTTGTAAACGCACGAAGGCGCGGTCGTGATCAGATTGAGGCCATACTCGCGTTCGAGTCGTTCCTGAACGACGTCCATGTGCAGCAGGCCGAGGAAGCCGCAGCGGAAGCCGAAGCCGAGCGCATTCGAGGTCTCAGGCTCGAACGTGATGGCCGAGTCGTTGAGGCGCAGTTTTTCGAGCGCTTCTTTAAGGTCATTGAACTCGTTGGCTTCGATGGGATAGACGCCGCAGAACACCATTGGCTTGGCTTCCTTGAAGCCGCCGAGCGGATCGGCCGCAAGGTTGGCAGCGTCCATGATGGTGTCGCCTACCTTCATGTCTCGGACGTCCTTGATGCCGCAGACGAGGGCGCCGACCTCGCCGGATGCGATCTGGTTGACGTCGGTGAACTTGGGAGAAAAGGTGCCCACGCGCTGGACTTCGTATTCCTTGCCGACGTGATGCAGGCGAATTTTCGTGCCCTTGGCGATCTTGCCTTCAAATACGCGGCAGAGCGCGATGACGCCCTGGTACGGGTCGTACCAGCTGTCGAAAATCAGTGCGCGGAGCGGCTCATCGTCGGCGTCCTTGGGGGCAGGAAAGATTTTGACGACGGCTTCGAGTACGTCTTCGATGCCGATGCCGGCCTTTGCGCTCGCCTTGACCGCGCGGCTGGTATCCACGAGTCCGATCATCTCGTCGACTTCTTTGAGAGCCCGATCGGGATCGGCGGCCGGAAGGTCGATCTTGTTCACGACCGGGAAGACTTCGAGATTGTTGTCGAGGGCCATGAAGACGTTGGCGAGGGTCTGTGCCTCGACGCCCTGCGAGGCGTCCACGACCAAGATCGCGCCTTCGCAGGCGGCGAGCGAACGCGAAACTTCGTAAGTGAAGTCGACGTGGCCGGGAGTGTCGATCAGGTTAAGGATGTAGGTCTGGCCGTCCTTTGCCTTGTAGTTGAGTCGAACCGACTGCGCCTTGATCGTGATGCCACGCTCGCGCTCGATGTCCATGTTGTCGAGGAACTGGGCTTCCATCTCCCGCTTGGTCACGGTGCCGGTCCTCTCTAAGAGGCGGTCGGCGAGCGTGGACTTACCGTGGTCGATGTGGGCGATAATACAGAAATTCCGAATATTTTTGGGCATGGCTAGATTGGCCGCGACGTTAGCACGACCTGGGCTAGGCATCACTATGGAATTCGCTGAGGGGATGAGGAAGTGGGATGGGGGCGAATTGGGCTAATGGGACCTTTGAAAAGTCCCTTTTCGGGAGCGGCTTGAGGTCGAGCGGGCGGGCTTGGGATTTCAAACCGTGGGACTTTTGAAAAGTCCCTTTGGCCCAATAGCCATCGAAGGCCGCCCAATTTTGGGCTTCCCAGAAGCGCTGCGGCCCGTCATCCTCCGGTTGACTTTTTTGTTCAACATCACAGATAAGGGATCCCGATGGAAAATGTCGACTCCCCACTCTTGGAAATAGAGATTACCGATCTTTCGCGCGGCGGGGCCGGCGTGGGCAAGGCCCTGGATGGCCGGGCGATTTTCGTGCCCCTGACGGCGCCGGGCGACCGAGTTCGGGTCCGGATCGTCAAAGCGGACAAGCGCTATGCGACAGCCGAGTTGGTGGAGCTTCAGAGACCGTCGGAAATCCGGGTGACACCCCGTTGTCCGGTCTTTGGCCGCTGCGGGGGCTGTGAGTGGCAGCACCTTCCCTATGAGTTTCAGTGGAAGACCAAAGTCGGGGGCATTGCTCACGCTCTGAAAAGAGTCGGTTTCACCGAACTTCCCAAGATCGAGGAGCTACCTGCCACGGGAGTCGAGTGGAACTACCGGAATCGAGTGCAAATGCGGGGGATCGACGGCCAGGCCGGCTTCTTCGGTCGTAAGAGCCGCGAACTGGTCGCGGTCGAGCGGTGTGATATCGCCCGGCCGGAGATTAATGCCGTGTTGGCCGAAGTTCGCGCCGAAGGCGCTCGACTGCCGCGCGAGTACAAAGTCGAGGTCGAAGTCCTGGAAAACGGCGAAGTCCGCAAGAGTTGGAACGCGCGGCATGCGGCCGGTGGATTTCGGCAGGTGCACGACTCCCAAAACGTCCGGCTTCAAGCTTGGGTGGCGTCGGCGATCCCGGACGGCGCGGTCGTCCTGGATCTCTACGGCGGCGCCGGCAATCTCACATTGGGGCTGGCGGCGCGGGTAGGTCGGGTGGAGTGCGTGGATGTCGGCGCGCCGAAGAGTCCTCCCGCAGGAACTCCGCCGAATTATCGATATCACCGGATGCCGGTCGCCCGATGGCTCAAGCAGAGGGGCGGCCCGGCAAATTCTGCGGCACCGGGGACCCATGCCATACTTGATCCCCCGCGCGAGGGGATTGCCGAGGATTTCGCAGTCGTAGCGGAAGGCCTTGCCCGACAAGGAGTCCGCGAGCTCGTGCTGGTCGGTTGCGATGTGGACGCCTGGGCCAGGGATCTGTCTCGTTTTTCGAAAAAAGGTTGGAAGCCAGTGCGCCTGGGCGCGCTCGATCTTTTTCCGCAGACCCATCACGTGGAATCGTTGGCCGTGCTTTCTCTTGATTTTTCCAAGTGATTTTTTTGACACGGCGATGAATCGACCGTAACCTGATAGAGATGAAAACCGTTCGCACCGGAGCGAAGCTCAGTCGGCTTGCAGCAGGGGTCGCGCTCGCGTGCGTGTCCACCGTGATGACGCCCGGTTGCGCCGGACCGAAAGAAGTGGAGCGCACTCCTCTGGAGCGCGCGACCTCGCACCTCGAAGTGGGAAATTCGGCCTTGATGGACGGCGATCTTCCGTTGGCCATCAGCCACCTCATTCAAGCCGAAAAGATCGATCCGACGATCCCGCAGATCCATCATTCCAAGGCACTTGCGTTCTACGCCAAGGGAGATCTCGAGACTGCGCTTGCGAGCGCGCGCGAAGCGGTGCGGCTGAATCCAGCGTTCTCCGAGGCCCAGAATACGCTGGGACGGGTCCTCATGGAGACGGAGCGTTCCGACGAAGCCATCGCGCATCTTCAGAAATCCGCGGAAGACCCGACTTTTCGCGAGGCTTATAAGCCGCTGACGAATCTGGGGATCCTCTATTACCGCCAGGGTGACCTCGCGAAGTCGGGTCGTTACCTTAGCCGGGCAGTGAATGAAAAGGTCGCGGGCATCGGTGGTGGAACTTGCGTCGCATATTATTATCTAGGGCACCTTCGCGTGAAGGAAGGCAAGCTCGCGGACGCGATCGACGCCTATGATCGCGCAACCCGCCGAGCCTGCGGCAATTTCGCCGACGCTCACTTCGCCCTTGGCATCGCGCTCGAGCGCAATCGGGATTACGATAAGGCGCGCCGAAAGTTTCTCGAGATCCAGGATCAGTTTCCAGCAACCCCTGTAGCATCCAAGGCGCTTGAACGCCTCAAGGGTCTCCCCTGAACATGAGCGCGGAAAATCCTCTCAGCCTAGGCGAATTTCTCCGGCAAGAGCGCGAAAAGCGCGGCTACACGATCGAACAGGTCGCGTCAGCCTCCAAGATCGGGGTTAAGACCCTGCTACACCTGGAGTCGGATCATTACGTCGATCTACCGGCCGTGCCGTTCATTCGCGGCTTCGTGACTTCCTATGCCCGTTTCATCGGGCTGGATCCCAAGGAGGTCCTCACCAAGTACGCGAGCTTTATCGAGCAAAAGTCCAAGGAGCGCCCCGATCGCGAGGGTGGTCATAGTGGCTACGCGTTCGAGAAGCGCGAAGGCGAACAGACCAGCCGCACTATTTTGGGCGTGACCATGGGAGTGTTCGTCGTGATCGCCGGCGTGGGCTTTGTGTTCTTCAAGCCCGCCCGCCATCACAGGAGTTCCCAGGTGGAGAAATTGCGCACGGTTCATGGGGCGCCATCTCCATCCGCGTCTCCGAGCGTGGGGCTGACGGCTGTCGTCGCATCGCCGGCTCCTTTGGCAGCAACGGCTTCGCCGGTTCCAGCGCCGGTTGTCACGACGGCGGCGGCTACTCCCGCGCCGTTGGCGTCACCGACGCATTCGCCCTTGCCCAAGGTGCTTCAAGTGGCGGTGACTCCGTCGCCAACGCCATCGGCCACCGAGAGCGCGCCGGATCCGTTGAATTCCGGCGTCAATTTGAAGAAGGATCAGATCAAGCACAAGATGGTGCTGAAGGCCCAAGAAAGCGTTTGGGTCCGCTACCAGGCGGATGAGCGCCCTGTGATGCAGTTCATTTTGAAGAAAGATAAGGCGCTGGTCCTGCGTGCAGAACGCATGATCAAGTTGCAGGTGGGGAATCCCTCGGTGATCACGTTCAGCTACAATCAATCTCCGATTAAGCTGGTCGAGAAATCGAAAAATATTACAACGCGTCAGGGCGATCCGACTTTGATGTTCCCGACCGAAGGCATTGAAAAGATTCAGGAACCTTTCCCCAATTCGAAACCCCTCTCCTCGCGCCCGGCGCCTGTTTCTGTCAGTGCGTCAACTTCGCCCACACCGACTCCCTGAGTTGTCCACACGCAAACCTAAAGTTATCCACACGACCTAAGTTTACGTAATTAATAAATATTTTTTCTTATATAGCCAGTTTTCCTCAGTCATAGCGGAAGTTATCCACAAAACCGCTCTAGGCGGGTGTTTTCACGGGTTGAAACAACAAGGCGTCAGGCGATTGGCGCGCTAGGCGCGAGTTTCGGGATATTTTTCTGCAATTTATTTAATGCTGAATCGTGCAAAATGGCGGGTTTTCGCGGTTGCGGAAGCTGTATTGTGGCGCTGTTTAATTCGCGACACATGAGTGGTTAATGAGAGCTCGATACTTGAATTCGGAATTTTTCGGAAATCCGACGGCGTTTACATTGGCGGGCCGAAGGTGAGCCCCGGAAATCCCCGCATCTTGTAAGTGCCCGACCGAGCAAGTCGGTCAACTCATTGCGCGATGAGTTGGTCCGCCGAGTCGTTGGGTCTACCAGGCCGCCTTGCGGAAGGTAAAAATCGCAGCCAGGGCGATCGCGATATTGGGCAGTGACATTGCGAGGTAGGGGTGGATCACGCCCCGGTGGGTGGCCGAGGCCCCATAGACTTGGATACCCCAGTAGACCAGCAGGGTGAGGAAGCTGATCAGGGCTGCGCCGGCGCGGATGGCGCGGGTACGGAAAGTGCCGAAACCGATTCCGTAAAAGACGAAAAGCAGGGGGGCCATGGCGATCCCGATGCGGCGGGCGAGTTCGCCGCGCATGTGGCGGCCGTCGTCTGTGTCGAGTCCGTTCTGACGAATTCGACGCATCATATCGTCATAAGGAACCGTCGACTCGCTCTCAAAGAGTTGCGCTGCCCCGTCATGGATTTTGAGCCAGAGGCGATATTCGCCGAAATCGATCTTGGAATAGGTGCCGTTGGCGACGTCATTGCGGTGGATGTTGCCGTTATAGAGCTTGAGCACCGCGGACATTCCGATTTCCGCGTCCGAGCGGACCTGGAGGAATTCTCCCGATTGGGCCACTACCGTCAGCGGATTCTTGGGCTCCCGTTCGTCGTAGATGAATACGCGCGACATCTTGTTTGTCTTGCGGTCGACGCTCTCGGCAAAGACCAGCATGTCGAAGAACCCCGAGGTGAAGGTCCCCTCCTTGAGGGAGGAAACCACCTTGGTGTTACTGATCTTGACGATCAGCTTGCGCGATTCGCGCTCGCTCCAAGGGGACCATTCGAGGTTGAGCGCGAGTGACAGGGCGACGACGATCGTCGCAAGAATGCTAACTGGGAGCGCCAGACGGAGGATGCCGACTCCGCTGGCCTTGAGCGCGACCAGCTCGTTGTCGGAGCTGAGACGACCAAAACCCACCAATACCGCGACCAGGAAGGCGATCGGCAGTGCGTTGGGCAAAAACTGTAAAGTGAGCAGGAAAGTGATTCGCCCCAGGATCGATAGCTTGACACCGTGGACAATGAAGAACTCCGCCAGGCGGAGCATCTGGAACATGAGGAAGAGGAAGGTAAAGAAAATCAGGCCGCCCATGAACGGGCCCGCCACCTCGCCCATGAGGTAGAGGTCGATTCGGCCGAAGCGCAGCATGCGGCGGGAAGGTTTTTTCGTGGCTCCCGCCGTCGATTCAATAGGCATTCTTGTTGACGAAGCCTTTCCAGACGGTCATCAGCATGATCTTCCAATCCATGAGGTAGGACCAGTTCCGGATATAGTATAGATCACATTCGATTCGGCGTTCGAGCGAAGTATCTCCGCGCCAACCATTGACCTGCGCCCAGCCCGTGATCCCAGCCTTGACCTTGTGGCGGAGCATGTAGTGAGGAATGTCGTGGCGGAACTTGTGGACGAAGACCGGCCGCTCAGGGCGTGGGCCGACCAAGGACATGTCTCCGACCAGGACGTTCCAGAATTGGGGGAGCTCGTCGAGACTAGTCGCCCGGAGGAAAGAGCCCAAGACAGTGCGTCGGTCATCATTGGGCCGTGCCCAGACCGCGCCGGTTTGGCTTTCGGCATCCACCTTCATGGACCGGAACTTGATCATGTCAAAGGCGCGCCCATCCAGACCCATGCGTTCTTGGCGGTAAAAAATAGGGCCTTTTGAGGTCAGTTTGATGGCCGCGGCGATCAAGATCATCACCGGTGTGAGCGCGAGCAATGCGATGGCCGACACGATGATGTCAGTGAGTCGCTTGGCCAGCGCGGCCCAGCCGTAAAGCGGTGTCTCGTTGATATTGACCAAAGGTAGTCCGTCGAAGTCCTCGATTTCGCAACCCAGGGTCACGAATTCGTGGATGTCGGGGATGAGCTGGATGTCGACGGTTTCGTCCTTAAGGCTGCTCAGGATCCGGTCCAGGTCCGTGTACTGATTGCGCGGTAGAGCGATCACGACCCGATCGGGGCGAGTCTGGATGATCAGTTCGTGGATCCGGTCGAAGTGGCCGAGGATCTTCTTGCCGCCGATGGTACCTTTGAGGCTTGCAGGGGAGCCGCTTTGCGCGACCACACCGACGGTACGGAATCCGAGCTCCGGGAATTTGTCGAGCTTGTGGATCAGACTTTCAACCGCCGAGCCTTCGCCGACGATCAGGACGTGGCGGAGATTGAAACCCCTACGTCTGACATGACGCAATGAGTTACGAAGAATGAGGCGGAAAGCCACCAACAGGACGGTTCCGATCACACCGAAGTAGATCATCACCCCGCGGGAATATTTGTATTCGCTGAAGAGGTAGGTGATCGAGATGAAGAAAAGCATCGCCGTGGCATGGGCGCGGAGAAGCAGGTGTGCCTCGTCCGTCCGCCGAAGCATGCGGCGGGACTGATAAATGCCCATGGATGAAAAGGTGATCATCCAAAGGGCGACCACGAGCGGAGTCAGGGCGGCGTATTTCTCGAACTTTGGAAAGCCCTTGGTGACTTCGATGATCGGAAGGTGGAATCGAAGCCAGTACGACGCGATCCAGGCTGCGCCGATCACGCAGGCGTCCACCACTCGGAAGGCGCCTCCAACTATATGATGATACCGCTTCAACATTATGTTACAGGTCTAACTCGAATCCGCTCAATCTAGAAGGGAAAGATCATGTCTTGGAAAACCACTCATCTTGAAGCCCGCACTTCCACCAACGGCGCCGTCGACGCTGACGTCGTGTTCGTGTATCAGGACGGCGGCAAGAAAGCCGTTCCGCCCACGGGTGCTTACGCAAATGCCGTTGAACGACTTCGCAAGGCGGACGCTTTCAATGGCCGGTTGAGTGGCCAGCAGTTTGTGCGCTTCGGCGGCAAGGCTCCTGCCGACAGCGTCCTCTTCGTGGGCGCCGGTCCAGCGGCCGAGCTGACCGAAGAGAAAGCGCGCCAGGCAGGTGGTAACGCTTGGGCTAAACTTTGCGCCGAAAAAGTCCTCAAGGTGGCCGTCCAGATCGACACCTTGTTCGAAGCGCGCGGGCTGCCGGCTGGTGCCAATCGCATCGCTCTCGTCCGCGCCTTTGCCGAGGGCCTGGTCCTCAACGCGTACAAGTTCGATAAACATAAGTCCAAGGCCGACAACGGTGACGGCGACTACTTTTGCCCGACCAAGGTCACCTTCGTCACTCATGATAAAGAGCTGAAAGCTGGCCTCGATCGCGAGCTTTCGCGCGCGATGGCCGTCGCCGAAGCGGTGCAAGTCACCCGTGACTGGTCCAACGAGCCGGCCAACACCGGCATTCCGGAGTACTACGCCGCCGAAGCCCGCAAGCTGGCCAAGCAGTACGGTCTCAAGGTCAAGGTGCTGAACGAGGCTGAGGCTGCCCGCGAGAAGATGAATCTCTTCCTCGGTGTCGGTCAGGGCTCGGAACGCGAAGGCCGCGTGATTGTCCTCGAGTACGCTCCCAAGGGCGTGAAGAACCCCAAGACGATCGCTCTCGTCGGCAAGGGTATTACTTTCGACACGGGCGGCATCTCGATCAAGCCGTCGGCCCGCATGGAAGAGATGAAGCACGACATGACCGGCGCGGCCACGATGATGGGCGCGACGATCCTCGCTTCGCTCTGGAAAGTTCCGACCCGCATCGTTTGCGTGCTGGGCTTCACCGAGAACATGCCGGACGGCAATGCGATCGTCCCTTCGACCGTGATCAAGGCCCGCAATGGCAAGACGGTCGAGATCATCAACACTGACGCCGAAGGACGCCTGATCCTGGCCGACTTGCTTGACCTCGCGCAGGATTACAAGCCGGACGCCGTCGTGGACGCCGCGACCCTGACGGGCGCCGTCTCCATCGCGCTGGGCAAGATGTGCTGCGGCGTTCTGGGCAACAATCAAATCCTCGTCGACGCGATCAAGAAGGCCGGCGACACCAATGGCGAGCGCCTGTGGCAGCTCCCCTGCTGGGACGATTACTTTGAGGACATGAAGTCGGACACCGCTGACATGCGCAACTCTTGCAATGACAGCAACGGTGGCACGATCCGCGGTGCGGTCTTCCTCAAGCAGTTCATCCGCAAAGGGGTGCCATGGGCCCACCTCGACATCGCTGCGACAGCGACGGGCTTGACCCATCTGTCTTATCTGCCCAAAAAGGGAGCGAACGGTACTTACGTCCGCACCTTGGCGCAGCTGGCGATGGACTTCTGATCCATTTTTGAGGAAGTGAGACGAAATGACGCCGAACCGCTTTTATATCGAGAACGCCGCTCAGCACGACGGTCAAGTGGTCACTGTTCGCGGCTGGGTCTACCAGAAGCGCAGCTCGGGCAAGATCAAGTTCCTGATCCTGCGCGACGGCACGGGGCTCATGCAGGGCGTGCTCTTCAAGGGTGAGACTTCGGAAGAGTTTTTTGACTTGTTTGAAAAGCTTACCCAAGAATCCTCAGTCGAAGTGACGGGCATCATCCGCTCGGCTCCTCGTCAACCGGGAGGGTACGAGATGGGCGTGCAGTCCATCAAGCCGGTTCAGATCGCTGATCCGTACCCGATCTCTCCCAAAGAGCACGGCGTGGAGTTTCTCATGGAGAACCGCCACCTCTGGGTTCGTTCACAACGCCAATGGGCGGCCCTCCGCGTTCGCTCGGAGATCATGCGCGCGATCAACGAGTTCTTCGACAAGCAGGGTTTCATCCGCTTTGATGCGCCGATTCTGACTCCCTCGGCCTGCGAAGGCACTTCGACGTTATTCGGTACCAACTACTTCGACGAAAAGGCTTACCTGACCCAATCCGGGCAGCTTTACGGCGAAGTGGGAGCGATGGCCTTTGGCAAGATCTACGTCTTCGGCCCGACTTTTCGCGCCGAGAAGTCAAAGACCCGCAAGCACCTGACCGAGTTCTGGATGGTGGAGCCCGAAGTGGCTTATGCCGACCTCGACGACAATATGACCTTGGGTGAGAAATTCATCGAGCATATCGTGCAGACGGTGCTCGCTCATCGCGCGCCCGAGCTCAAGATTCTCGAGCGTGACCTGGCGCAACTCGAGTCGATCAAGGGGCCGTTCCCGCGAATCTCTTACGACGAGGCCATCCGGGTGCTCGAAAAGCGCGGCGTGGGTATTCCGTGGGGAGAGGATTTCGGCGCGCCTCATGAGACCGAGCTCGGTAAGGAGTTCGGCAAGCCGGTTTTCGTCCACCACATGCCGTCGCAGATCAAGGCCTTCTACTTCAAGCAGTCCGACACGGTCGGCGGCCCTGGTGTGGAAGGTACGGGCAAGTATGCTCTCGGCTGCGATTTGATCGCGCCCGATGGCTATGGCGAGATCATCGGCGGCGGTCAGCGCGAGGAGAACGTCGATGTCCTCAGACGCCGGATCGCCGAGCATCAGCTGAGCGAGAAGGACTACTCCTGGTACCTGGATCTGCGTCGTTTCGGCTCCGTGCCACACTCGGGATTTGGACTGGGTTTGGAACGCACGGTCGCGTGGATGACCGGTGTTGAACACGTGCGTGAGACGATTCCGTTTCCGCGCATGCTCAATACGCTTCGTCCCTGAGTAGCGGGAAGCCGCGGGTATTTGAGCAGTGCCGCACGGATTGCATGTCGTTTTGATGGAGCCCGAAATTCCCCAGAACACGGGGTCGATCGGGAGGCTATGTCTCGCGACCCAGTGCACGCTTCATCTGGTGGAGCCACTGGGATTTGAGATCACGGCGTCGCGTTTGCGACGGGCGGGATTGGATTACTGGGAGCACCTCAGCGTGGTCACCCACAAGAGCATCGAAGCTTTCATGGCTTCGTTGCCCGAAGATGCCTCGCTCGCGTTTTTCACCAAAAAGGAGTCGCATACCGTGTTCTCGCGGGAGTACAAGCCGGGCACCTATTTGATCTTTGGCAAGGAGACGATGGGATTGCCGGACTGGCTGGTTAACGCGCATCCTACCGAGTGCGTTCGGATCCCGATGTATGACGCGCGCGTTCGTTCGCTTAATCTTTCCAACGCCGTCAGTATCGCTGTTTATGAGGCCATCCGGCAGCTTGGCCCGTGATTTGGGCGATTGGGCAGGCACTGAGGACGCATTTCGGCAGCGTGTTTCGTTTTCGATTTTTGTAACAATTCTAAATTACCGTAATTTCAATGAATTTCACTTTTTGTCGATAAGACTGAAGTGAAATCGGCAAGCCGATTTTTTTATCACCTCAATCCAGACGAAAAGCTCGCAGTCGAGCTGATGGCGCTTGGCGGGCTATACGCGCCTCTTTTTGCGTGGTCGAGTGGAGAGATCAATTTTCAGACGCGCTTGATGATCGCCGGAGCCGCCTTGATCTCGGCGTTCAGTGTAATGAGTGCCGCTGTCGCGACCGTCAAGAAACGGCGCCGATCCATTACGGCATTGTTCATTATTTATTCCGTCATACTGATGCTTCATCAGGCGGGTTCGATCGCGATGGTCGGGTTTCGGTTGCCTCAGCTGTTCTCGTACATGCTCTGTTCTTTTTTAGTGGCGTTGCCGATCACCAAGAGGAAGTTCCTCGCCGTCCATCTGATGCTCGTCGTAGGGACGCTACTCGCGCTCGACAACGGTGCGCTCACACTCGGGTCGCTTTGTGCCGTGGGAGGAATCCTGCTCTTCGGGATCGCGCTGGAGCTGCGAATTCGGGCGCGCGAGCGATGGGAGTTGTGGAGCGTTCGGAAGCAAAGGGAGTTAGAGGAGTTCGCGGTCTCTTCCCGGGCTCAGGGACTGGCGGACATGGCGCGCGGGATCGCGCATGAGATCAATAACCCGCTTGCAATCATCCAGGCGACCTCAGACCGCATGAAAGCACTGAATCCCTCCGCGGAGCTCGACAAAGACCTCGAAGCAATCAATCGCGGCGTGGGGAGAATCGCGTGCATCGTCGATAGGCTCTTGAGGTGCGCCAGCCTCCCAGGCGATCAGGAACCTGTCACCGTCACTGCGGCGATCCTGGCGGAGTCGGCATTGGACTTCTGGCGGGCCCGGATCTCGGACGCGGGAATCGAGATCAAATGCACGGGAGACTTGGAGCTTCCGCTCCTCTGTCGGCAGGAACAGGTGGCGCAAGCCTTTTCGAACCTGATCCAGAATTCGATCGAGGCGGTAGAGCATGCCGAGATTCGTTGGATCGAGGTCTCCTTCGAACAGGAAGGGGCCTTGGCGCGCATCCTGGTGATTGACTCGGGTCCGCGAATCTCTCGCGAGGTAGCGGAGAGGATGATGAACCCCTTCTTCACGACCAAATGCATCGGCAAGGGCACGGGCCTTGGGCTTTCGGCAGCGAGGGGGCTGATCGAGACCAATCACGGAGCCTTGTGGTTCGATCGGCATTTTGGTCATACGTGCTTTGTGATCGAGCTCCCGATCGCTCAAGAGAGCGTGTTGCCTCAGGTCGCATGAAAAGGTTGCCGCTCGTCTCGACGGGGATATACTTCTGAGTCCATGATCCAGAGACTCCTTGTTGCGCTGGCTATTCTTCAGTTGGCATGCTCCGTTGATGCACGGGCTTCCTCCTTTCCGATTCCTGCGTCGTTGGATCACGAGGTCTTGTCCGAGGATTCGCCCACGGCCTGGAAACCGACGCGGATCGGAATCGCGCAATATGAGGCGATCTGGCGCGATCCGCCCATCGAGGGCGTCTCGCTCGGGCTTGGCACCCGGAGCTTTGATTGGGTCCGGTCGATGGACGTGCTCGTGCTGCCGCGCGGGCAGCTGATTGTGCGCGCCAACGATATTGATGGCGGCGTGGTCACCGCATCGGGCGCCAGCCAGCAGTTTGTCCGCGAGTCGGATGGCACGTGGCATGCCGCGATTCCGGTCGCTCTCTTTGGCGAGCCCGAATACGGGATCGAGGTCCAGGTCAGTCGTGGAGGACGGATTCACCGGGCAAAGGCCGGGTTGCGATTCAAGGCGGAGGGGGTCGCGCGCGAGGAGCTTTTTGCGACGGACACTACTTGTTCGACCTTCGGGCTCAAAGCGATCGACAACCGCCTGGGCTCCGGCAAGACCTGGATCATGGCCGGCTGCCGCTATGTTTACTCCGAGGGCGAGTCTTATCGAGTCTCCGATCTCGAAGTCTATCTGCGCTGGGAAGGGGCTGGCGAGGAGATCCGATTCAATGGGATGCCGCTTCGCCCGATTCGTCCGGGGCTTTGGCTTCTGAGATTGAGGCAACAGCCAGGCACGGTGGAAATCGAAGCTGTCAACGGCGATCGCGTCGTTTTCAATTATCACATCCCGGAACGCGCCTACTATCTGCGCCTCTCGGGTGGAGCGGGCCCGTATGCGTTCGATTTCACCGGAAACGGGGAGAGCGTCTCGACCGCAGCACTCATGGCTGCGGTCTACGGTTCCTATTACTTCAGCGACGACATCCAAGTGACGACTTTTGTGAGCGCCATGACGGAGCGACACCTGCTTTCCAGTCTCGGAGTTTATCTGCGCAGTCGTTCGTTCCGCTTTCTTGATCGGCGGTTTGCCCTGAGCCTGAACGTGGGAGGACAATTTGTCGGCTTTGCCTCGCAAGGCCATTACTATTTCCTGCTCCGCTTTCCGCAGGGTTCGGAACTCACGTGGACGGACGCGTTCGGCAAGGGGCATGATCTGACCCTGGGCGGATTCTATTATCCTCCGATCAATGGCACTTCTTATGCTGAGCTTTGGATGCGAGTCCGCTTTGCCCGAATGTTTGGCGAGGTCAACTACATTGAATGGAATCAGACCGCGCAGACGGCAAGTGGAGCGCTGCTTACTCCGTTCTATGCCCGAAGCATCGGGCTGAACATCGGCATCCCTATTGGAGGCGCGCTTTGAACGGAATCGGCGGGCGGCTCAGATCCCATTTCGAAAGCTACGAAGATTGCCATCGCACCGAGGGAAATCGGATCACGCATGAGGTGGGTATTCCGTTGATCCTCATCTCGACGCTGGGATTGTTGGCGCGGCTCCGCGTGCCAGGCGTTCCGCTCACGGTCGGAATGATCGTTTGGTTCTGGGCGATGCTCTGGGCTTGCGGATTTTGTTTCGAGCACGGTCGCTTCAGTTGGTCGCACTTTGCTCTGATCGCCCCTTATGGTCTGGTGACGCTAGGCGCCTATTTCGGGGGAGCCGCGCTTCCTGTTTCGGCGCTCTGGCTCCTATTGGCAATCGGCTGGGCGCTTCAGCTGCTCGGTCATGCCGTATTTGAAAAGCGCTCTCCCGCTTTTCTTATGAACCTGAAGCAGCTCTTCGTAGGTCCGCTCTGGATTTTTGCGCGGATCTATCGCTCCTAAGATTCTAGTTGGTGCGGGACAGCGACCGCAGTCATTTCCGGCGCCGGAAGTAATCCCGCGCCTCGAATCCGAGCCACAGGGCACCGATGCCTTCAGCCGCGATCAAGCGGATGTTCGCCCAGCTCATCACATGTTCCCGAAGGTCCTTGAACGGCATTGCCGGAAAAGAGGTCAATGGCCAGAGAAGATAGCCGGGCGCCGGATCAAAAACGGCATCGAGCGCGAGATGAGTCAGCAACCCCATCGCCAGCGCCTTGAACTGGTCGGAACGCTTGAATCGGCCGAGTCCCGCGATCCAGGCGCAAAGCAGCAGAGTGTGGCCGAATGTACGAGTGCCGCAGATCAGGCCGAGATCGGCGCTTTTGAGGCCAGTGGCGAAGCTGAGACCGTAATAAAGCGGCTTATCGATGAGGTCGGGGAGTAAGGTGCCGAGTAGAAGCCACCGCCATGCCCGATACGGATCCGGGCGGCGGAAAGGGCGGGTGAGGGCGCTTCCGATTCCGAGATGCCCAAAAAAAATCATTGTCGGGTGAGAACCACTTTGCCAAAGACGGAGCGATCCTCGAGCCGCGTCATCGCGGCCGGCAGTTCAGACATCGGATAAGTCCGGTCGATCACGGGCCGGAGTTTGCCCTGGCCGATGAGGTCGACGATGCGGATGAAGTCCGCTTTGCTGCCCATCGTGGAGCCGAGGATCGAGAGATTCTTGAAGAACACGGCCTTGAGGTCGATCTTCACGTCGGCGCCGGAGGTCGCGCCGCACGTCACGAATCGGCCTCCCCAGGCCAAGCACTTGAGGCTGTCGGCAAAGGTGTCCGAGCCGACATGATCGATGACGACCTCGCATCCCTTCTTTCCGAGCGACACGAGGATCTTTTTCACCTCGTCACGGAACGGCGCCTCCCTGTGCTGAATCACGAAATCAGCGCCGAGAGTCTTTGCCTTCGCTATTTTTTCGTCGCTCCCCACCGTCGTGATCACGGTCGCGCCGCTGAGTTTGGCCATCTGGATAGCCGCGACCGATACGCCGCTTCCGCCGGCCTGGATCAGGATCGTCTCGCCGGGGCGTACAACCGCTTTGCGATAAATCATGGTCCAAGCGGTGAGATAAGGGATCGGCAGCGCCGCTGCCTCCACCGCGCTCAAGCCCGCGGGCCTCCGGATCACGTTGGCAACCGGAACGACCAGGTAATCGGCGCAGCCGCCATCCTGGGTTTCTCCGATGATTCCGTAGCGGGGGCATAGCGGGTCGAAGCCGCCCAAGCACTGCTCGCAACGCCCGCAGGACGTGCCCGCGCTCAGGACGACTGGATCGCCGGCCTTGAGATCGAGGGCTTCTGCCGCTCCCGGTCCAAAAGAATCGATCACGCCCGCGACATCGCAACCCGGCGTGATCGGCAGCGGAAACTTGTGCCCCGGCACACCCTTGCGCGTCCAGACGTCAAGGTGGTTGAGTCCTACCGCTTCGATGCGGACACGGACTTGCATCGGTCCCGCGATCGGGTCCGGAAGCTCGAGATATTCGAGGACTTCGGGCCCGCCATGACGGGTGATGCGCCAGGCCTTCATCGCTCAGCGCAGCTCTTTCAGAGCTTTGGCCGCGGTAGCGGCGACTTTCTTGGCGGAGATGCCGTGTTTGTCGAACAGCTCGGCCGGATCGCCGCTTTCGCCGAAGGTATCCTGCACGCCCACTTTGATCAGCGGGGCATGATTTCCGACATGCGCGAGCGCGTCCGCGACGCAGCTTCCGAGGCCGCCGATGACCGAGTGGTCCTCGACAGACACAATGAGTTTGGCCTGCCGGGCAAGCTCGATCGTCCGCGCGTCGTCAAAAGGCTTGAGCGTGCCGGCGTTCCAAACCGAGGCGGTGATTCCTTGCGCAGAGAGGTCTTTGGCCGCTCCGACGGCTTCGGCCACGCCCGCACCGCTTCCGATGAAGACGATCTCGGGCTGAGCGCCGCCCGAGTGGACTTCCATCAGCTTGCCCGGTTCGAACTTGGCGCCGGCCGGGAAGAAATCCGGAAGGTTTTGGCGGGTGAGTCGCACATAGGCTGGGCCCCGGTGATTTTGGACGAGATAGTCCATCAGCAGTTCGGTTTCTTTGGCATCCATGGGTTGGAACACGGCCATCTGCGGTAGCGCGCGCATGAGGGAGATATCCTCGAGTCCCATCTGGCTGTGACCGTCGTCGCCGATGCCTACGCCGGCATGCGTGCCGATGAGGCGGACATTGGCGTTGGCGTAGGAAACCGAAAGTCGGATCGTGTCGTAGCGTCCGGTGAGGAATGCGCCGAAGGAGCAAAGGAAAGGGACCTTGCCGGTGAAGGCGAGGCCCGCTGCCGTGCCGATCATGTTGGCTTCAGCGATTCCCATCTCGAAGAAGCGGTCCGGATATTTTTTGGCGAACAGCTCCGACTTTGTCGACTTGGCGAGGTCGGCGTCGAGGACGACGATCTCACGGTGCATTTCGCCGAGGCGAGCCAAAGATTCACCGAATGCTTGACGTGTGGCTTTAGCCATTGGATTTGCCTCCATTGAGAATTTCCGCGCGGGCGAGCCGGGCTTCCTCGGCCTTGGGGGCCACGCCATGCCATTCGATCTTGTGTTCCATGAACGAGACGCCCTTTCCCTTGACTGTTCGAGCTAGGATCAGCACCGGCTTTTTACTGCCGCGTTCGTGCGCCTCGCGGGCTTCGCCGTAGGCCGCTAGGATTTGCTTATAGTCATGGCCGTTGATGTCGATCACGTGCCAGCCAAAGGCGCGCCACTTGTCGGCGAGCGGCTCAAGCGGCATGACCTTGTCCACGGGGCCGTCGATTTGCCCGTTGTTGTTGTCGACGATCGCGATCAGGTTGGAGAGCTCGAACTTGGGGGCCGACATAGCGGCCTCCCAGACCTGGCCTTCTTGGATCTCGCCGTCGCCCAGCAGGCAGTAGACGCGCGACTTCTTTCCTTCCATCCGGAGACCGAGAGCGAGCCCTTGGGCGACTGATAAGCCCTGTCCCAGAGAGCCGGTGGATGCCTCGACAATCGGCATACGGACCCGGTCTGGATGCCCTTGGAGGCGGGCGCCGGTTTGTCGGAGCGTCTTGAGCTCCTCGACCGGAATGAACCCCTTTTTCGCAAGTACCGCGTAAAGCGCGGGAACAGCGTGACCCTTGGACAGGACGAAGCGGTCGCGATCCGCGGCCAGAGCGTCGGGCTCAACGCCTCGCATTTCGGCGAACCAGAGCGCGTTCATCAGGTCAATCGCGGAGAGGCTGCCACCGGGGTGACCGGACTTTGCGGCTTCCAGCATGTCAATGATCCAAACACGAAGCTCCGCGGCGCCACGTGCCAGTGCTTCGAGGGACTGGTTTTGGGATGGTTGCAGGGGTTTCATGGGGGCACCATACCAACGGGTTCGGGCAGTGGGAACCCTCTTTTTCGTTCGTTGAAGGCTGCTAGTAATGTTGATAGGCTAGAAAAATGTTCAAGAAATGGTGGGTGCTGGCTTCGGTCGCCTGCGGCACATTCATGGCGACCCTCGACTCCAGCATCGTGAACATCGCGCTGCCGACTTTGACGAAGGATCTCCACGTGGATCTCTTCGCGATCCGTTGGGTCGTCATCAGCTATCTATTCATGATCACCTGCCTTCTGCTGCCGTTTGGGCGGATGTCCGACGAAGTGGGCCGTCGCCGAGTGTTCGTCGCCGGCTACGTCGTATTCGTCACGGGCTCCGCGCTTTGCGGCTTTTCGACGAGCCTCTCCCAATTGGTGATTTCGCGTGCGATTCAGGGCCTCGGGGCCTCGATGCTCATGGTGAACGGTCCCGCGATCATCACTGCCGCCTTTCCGTCCAAGCAGCGTGGCTCCGCGCTCGGCATCCTGGCCATGGTTGTGAGCGCAGGGCTCATCTCGGGTCCGAGCATTGGCGGCTTCATGATCAGCGAGCTGGGCTGGCGCAGCATCTTCTTCGTCAATCTTCCGATCGGCATCCTCGGCGCCACGCTGGTGCTCAAGCACGTCCCGGTGGACCTGCTCATCCGGCAGCGGGCCCCATTTGACTGGGCGGGTGCTTTTCTGCAGACGGTACTCCTGGTTTCGATCCTCATGCTCGTCGATCCGCCTCACTTTGTGATAGGCGGCGAGCTGCTCATCCCATCGCGCTGGTCGCTTGCGCTGGTCAGCGCACTGTTTGGTGGTGCGTTCATCTTTGTCGAATCGCGGGCCCGCGCTCCACTGTTCGATCTTTCACTGATGAAGGATCGGGCTTTCTGGACAGCTAATCTCGCGAGCTTTCTGGTCTCGATCGCCTTTTCCTCGGTGACGGTACTTTACCCATTCTTCCTCGAGGAAGTGATGGGTTTTCCTCCACATCAGGCTGGCTTGTTCATGACTGCGATCCCGGTGACGATCTTCATTGTGGCCCCGGTGAGCGGTCGCCTCTCCGATCGGCTCGGCGGCCAGGGATTGACGGTTGCGGGTTCCCTCACTCTCGGTGTCGCGCTGATGCTTATGTCCGGCGTGCTTGGGCCGGGCTTGCATCCCGCGATGTCCTATCTCGGGATCATCGGCTCGCTGGCATGCATGGGCCTTTCCATCGGACTATTCCAGTCGCCGAATAACAATTTCATCATGAGCGCCGTGCCGATCGCCAAACTCGGAGTCGCCAGCGCGCTGCTCGCGACCATTCGCAATCTGGGCCTCGTGTTCGGGACCGGCATGGCGACTGGGCTGTTTTCATGGAGGCGTATCGCCACGGGCGGCGATTCCATTTCCGCGCTTCATATCACTTTCATGATTAATGCGGCATTCGCGATTTTGGCCATCTTGGCGGCGCTTGGGCGTCCGCGCAATGCCGTGCCAGTTGCCACTAGCGTGACGGGAGAGAACTGATCCATGGCCGCCTGGCAAAAAAAAGAAAAGGTTTTGAGCGAAGAGGAAGCCATCGCCCAGGCCCGTTCCCAACTTGCGCCGTTTTGGAGCGGGTCGGTTCCGCGTCTTGCCGCGATCAGGCAGGCCGGAGGCGCGGTCAGCGTGTACCCGCTCGACAAGGAGTTCGTTCAGAGTTCTTGGATGATCTTTTTCTTTGATCCGCTCTGCTATGACGGCCGGTCTTTTGTGCGCCTGGCTCGCGAGTGGAATCGACGATATTCGAGTAAGACGGTCGGCAGCTTGGCGGTCATCCGGGTGACCTATCCGTTCCAGATTGCGCCGGGATATCTTGAGGGCTTG
>CAYXVB010000051.1:0-2310 GCA_964467785.1 uncultured Bacteriovoracaceae bacterium | reverse complement strand
TGATCGCTAAAGCATTCCAGGCGGACGGTTCGCCCTGGTTTCTGCTGTTGGACGGAGGAAAGGCTGTGTCCAGCTTCAGTGCCACGCGGGTGCTCGTCGAAGGCGAAACGGCGATGCAGCGTTTTCTCCGAAGCCGGGATCCTGGATTGCCGCTCGCACCTTTGATGGAAGAAATCGAGGCGGCGATTCGAGACGTGGCCCGCTTTGATTTTTCGGATCCTTCCTGTTTTCCAAAACCCGGCTTCGTTTCCAAGCCGAGTTCCGGTCCAGAAGCCAAGCCTGAGTGGGTCGCGGATTTCCTAACCGATAGTTCCGGCTCAGAATCCTATCCCGTACAGGGATTTCGGATTTCGGGTCGGTGGATCAAGGACGGGTCCCGGATCACCACTTCTGATCCGCAGGCGAGGATTTCGTTCCATTGCATGGGGACCCATCTGGCGATCATCGCCGAATCGCTCGCCCCCAATGCCGCCACTCCGGCCGAAATCGTGGTTGAGCTGGACGGCAAGCCGGTTTTTGATGCCGCCTCGGGCTCCGATCTTGAGATGACTGACGAGGGGCGCACGGTGATCTGTCCGGAGGTCGGAAAGGGCCGAGTTTTCGAGACATTGTCCGCGCTTCCGGAGAGGAGTCGCAATGTGGATCTGCGCTTTCCCTGCGCCGCAACTGCACGCGTCGCGCTCTATGGGATCCTAGTTGGGGCGCGAGTTTGACCGGTTTAGAGTTGACTCTCTGTAGAATTTGAAATAGTGCAGTGCATCATGATTCAGCGCAATTTTGGTTTGGCTATGGCAGGTATTTTAACAGTTCTCACGGGCGTCGCATTCGTGAGTTCCGCGGAAGCCGGATCCCTCAACTGTCGAAATGGCCAGCTGGCAGTCGCCCGGGGGAATGTCTATTTCCAAGCTGCTGAGGATGCCGCCGGTCTTCATGCCTGGTTTGGCGATTTGAGTATCAAGAAAGCGGGCATGATCCGAAAGGCTCGTTTACTGCAACAGTGCACGAACTCTTCACGCAACTTTGAAGGCGTGGCGCTCAACTTTGAAGTCGCTGCCAAAAGTTCGCGCGGTCAGCCCAAGCTCTTCCTCTGTTTGACAAAACAGAAGCGTTATATCAATCACACCGGCGGCTGGAGCCGTTGGTTCAACGTCGAGACGCATTGCCGCGTGGATCATGCGCCGGCCAATCGTGGCCGCTTTGACGACGGTCGCAGCTATGGCGGCTCCGGTTCTTCCGGATCGATGGATAACGGCGCTCCCATTGGTCCCGATGGCATGTACGATCCGGATTTCGCACGCCGTGACCCGGATTATGGTCCGGACGCGGTCAACGACGGCAGCTCGCCTCGGGTTGGTCGCGAATTCGAAGATCTTCCGTTCTGATTGGTGCCGTCTCTAAGTCGATTTGGACCCTAAGGGGGGTTGATCAATTGGCCCACCGTGCGCTCCCACTCGGAGCGTACGGTGGAGTCGGTTTCAAGTCGGAGGCGCTCCTGTGCCAGGGGTGCAAGGCGGCGTGCAAATTCCGTTCGGGAAGCGGGATGAAGCAATTCATATGAGTCCCGCAGCGCGATCGCAAGATTGCGCCGCCACATGGCAGGTTTGACACGCGAAAGGGATGATCCCTTCACTCTCACGCGATACAGCTCCTCTGGTTCGGCCAGCAGCTGTTCCCAGCGGACCAGTGCGATTGCGGCATCCTCGGGGGCGGGAGCTCCGGCCGACGCGCGAATAGCCTTGGTATTGAAGGGGCAGGCCTCCTGGCAAAGGTCACATCCCGCGATCCAGCCTGCCGTGCCGGGCAGGGAAATCTCGCTTCGGTTTTCGAGCGTGTGATAGCTGATGCAGCGGTTGGAGTCGAGTTTGCCCGGCTCAGTGAGTGCGCCCGTGGGACAGCCCTTGAGGCAGCGGGAGCAATGGCCGCAGTAGTTTGCTATCGGCGCGGGGCCATGGCCGGTCTCTCGGTTGATGAGGACTACTGCGAGAAATAGGTAGCTGCCCAATTGCGGATGGATGAGCAGGGTGTTTTTGCCGATCCAACCCAGGCCCGCGAGCGCGGCCCAGCGTCGTTCGAACACGGCGCTGGTATCGACGCAGACTTTCCATTTCAGCTCGGGATCGGAAGCGGCGAGTCCCTTCATCAGGGCTTCGAGTCGTTCCGCGATATCCGTGTGATAGTCGCGTGCCCGCAGGTAGCGCGCGTAACGCGGTCCTACGGCTGGATCGGTGGATCCGGCTGGCCTTGAGTCGTAAGGCCAGGCGACGCATAGGATGCTCTTTGCCTCGGGGAAAACGAGGCGAGGATCCGCGC
>CAYXVB010000050.1:8687-22108 GCA_964467785.1 uncultured Bacteriovoracaceae bacterium | reverse complement strand
TGCGGCGCACTCACAAGATCGCGCTCGTGGCGCTTGCCCGCGCGCTGCATGAGACCGCGCTTGAGCTTGGCGTGGAGCGGGAGGCGCTCGAGCAGGCCTTGATCGAGGATTACAGCGTGCGTGGCCGTCGGGATGTGCCGGATTTTTTGACGCGGCCGGAAAGCAGGGCGGGAGCATCGACGAAGTCGGCTTCGGGGTCGGGGTCGAATTCGGAGTTCAAGGCGCGAGCGAGTGAGCAAGCAGCGCCCGGGGCGGGCAATAGCGCTTCTTCCCGGCAAAACAAACATCGGCGGTGAATGGCGAGACTTATTGGTTCACCATCCGTAATACCTCCTGAGCACCCTGGGCGCCTGTATCGCCTGGCCAATGAACTCTGGAGTAAGGAGGTCTTCAAGCATGAATCGATTGGATCTTATTTTTGGCGGGGTACCCGCGACTTTATTCGCTCTCGTGGTCGTCATCTCAGGCTGTAACAGCGATCTTTCAGGAACGAGCACGAACGTGGATACCAGTCAGGACGCCTCTGGTCGTCGAGGCTGGACTCGTCGGCCCATCGTCGCCGCCACGCCAAGCAAGGCTCCCGCGCCCTCACCGACGACGCCGCCGGTGGCGAGCCCTGACCCGGAGCCGACGATTTCGATTGGAGGCGTATCCGCCACCCAGCAAGCCGTTTTTGATCGGACCAACGCCTTTCGCGCAAAGAACGGCAAGGCGCCACTCCTGCTGAATGCCCAGCTCACCCGGGCCGCGCAGGCATACGCTGAGGCGATGGCGACGGATGGATTCTTTAGCCACACGGGGCTCGACGGGAGCAGTCCGGGGACCCGCATCACGGCAACGAGATACGCGTGGCGGAGTTATGGCGAGAACATCGCCTACGGCTATGCCACTCCGGACGCCGTCATGTCCGGTTGGGAAAACAGCGACGGGCACCGGGCCAATCTCCTCAATACCTCATTCAAGGAGATCGGCATCGGTTACTCGATGAGCAAGGCCGGGATCGCATACTGGGTCCAGGATTTCGGAGCCCGTTAAAAGTCCTTGAGCCGAGAGCTTACTCTTCGCGGAGAGCGCGCGCTTTGCGCTTGAGGCGCAACGCTTCGGTGGCGCAATTGAGGAGGTCACGGGCCTGCTGGCAGGCCGTGGCGCGGTTGTCGCTGTCGTCGCAATACAGTTGGGCGTTGCGCACGGCGCGTTCTTGGAGCTTTTCGGCTTCCACGAGCTTGGTTTCGGGGACGGGTTTTCCGGCGCGAAGCAGATCGGTGATCTCTCCGCGGACGCGGTCGCAGGTCCATTCCAGGCGCTTGCCTTGGCGCGTGTCCACGGCGAGTTCGATCTTGCGCCCCTGGCTGTCGCTCTGCTGTCGGAGCACATAAAGAAAAGCGCCCAGCGCGGCGCCGAGGATCTTTTCTGAATAGGGTCGCGGCGAACCGTTGATCTGGGGAACGTAAGGGGGGCGACGCAGAATGGCGATCTGATCCTCGAGCAATTCCCAGGGAACCCACTGGTAGACCTGGCGATTGAGCTCGAAGCGGGCGAATTCGAAATTGGTGGGCTTGAGCTCGATGGACTCCGTGCCGTCGCTCACGAACAAGATGCCGTTTTTCCACTGGATCCGAGGCGCGGCACTGGGCGCGAAAGATCGGATGAGCTTGAGAAACGCCGCGCGATCCTTGGTGAAGAGAAGCGGAGTGACCATCCGTTCGAGCTCTTCGAAGGTCTTGGCTCGGTAGAGTGGACCGCCCCAGCGCTCAAAGGGTTCTTGCCAAACGGGCGACTGTCCCGGCTTGGCTGTCCGCTCGGCGGCCTGAGCGGAAGTGCCGGGCTGCGGAACGAGCGTCAGGGCCAGTGCCGAAATGAGGATCCCGATTCCGGTCGCGGAGGGCATGTGAGTAGTTTCTCCTCCCTTTGATCGTGCTATAGGGAACCCCCTGTGAGCAAGTTTGATCCCGACTCTTACCGTCAGTACCGGCCGTTTTACCCGGCTGAGATCTTTCGTCCGTTTCTGTCGCTCCTGGCGGCAAGAGGAGCGGCCGCGGAGCGAGTCGTAGCTGACATCGGCTGCGGCACCGGTCATTCGGCGGTTTCGTTTCTTCGGGCTCGGGGCGTTGCCGACGACTGTCGACTGCTCGGCGTGGACCCGGATCCGCAAATGCTCGCGCGGGCCCGGCAGGTGGCGTGTGAGGACGGAAGCGACGCGCGGATTGAACTCCGGATTTCATGGAGCGAAGGCACGGGGGAGGCCACGGGTCTTGACGATTCAAGCGTGGACGGGATCCTGGTGGGATCCGCCTTTCATTGGATGGATGCCGCGCGCACCCGAGACGAGTTCCTGCGAATCCTGCGGAATCCTCGCAAAAATCCTGGTTTTGAATCGGGAGGGCCTAGGGGGCCGATCTTCATCTTTGAATATCAGTTTCCAAAGTCGACTCAGCTACCGGAGCTCAACGAATGGATCCGGCGTGAGTTCAATCTCAGATGGAAAGCGCCGGGACAGAAGCCGCGCGGCGACTTCACGCAGGTGACCTCGGCGCTGCGGGAGGATCCGCGTTTTAAGTTGGTGATCGAGGAAAAGCCACCGATGATCCAGATGCTGACCCCGGATCAGCTCGCGGGGCTCCTGCTCTCCCAGTCCCGTGTGTTGCATTACGAAAGGCAACTCGCGGGCCATGCGGGGGAGGAAGAGTCCCATCGATTCCGATCCGAGGTCAGGGCCGCCGTCAGGCATCGGATGAAGGATGCTTCGGCGGAATTCGATTTCCGGCTGACTTGCGCCACTTTTTTGGCGCTCTGAAGGCGCCGTTTTTTAGAACGGGGCGCGCGAGTAGAAGTCGTCGAGCTGGTCGAGGAATTCCCTGATCTGCTGGCTTTCCAAATTGTTGAGGATGAACTGATGGCAGTTGAGGATGGTGGCGATTTTGAGGTCGCGAGCCGACTCCTCCGCGCGAACTGTGTAGATCGTCTCGGGCGCATCGGCGCAATGGGGGCGCTGCGGATCGGTGTCGATCAGCATATTCTCGCGGATCGCCTCGATCTGGGTCTGCAGTTGCTCCTGCTGCACGGGCGTGAGTTGCGCGATCATGCGCGTGGCTTTGCCTCGCACAGCGATGACCATCCCGGAAGAAAGGACTCTCACACCGTGGGTATTGCTTGAGGACGGAGCGGCCAGGCCACCGCTGGTCAGCTTCTGCGCGACGACGTAATCGAACGCCCGAAAGTCCGGGGGAGCGCTTGTCTCGGCACGGGCTTCAGCCGCCAACAGGGCAGCCGTGATCGTGAGGATGACGAAGAGTCCTGCGCCAAGGTGATTTCGATTTCTGGACATAAGCGTAAAATGCTCCTGATTGTTTATTTGTATGTGAGTTCGACTTCATTAGAGGCAGCTTGGAGATGTCATTGGGGAATTTTGGGGGTTCAGCGCTCGAGCCACGGAGGGGCAGCGCCGAGCACGACTTCGGGATCTCGATCGAGTTCGACCTGTCGCTCCCATTCTTGGGCGAGGAAGAAGGCTTCGTCATTGTCCGAGTCGGCCTCGGTTTCTTTCGCGGGATTCTCGCATGGATCTTCGGGGCGATAAGTGTGCGGTTCGCACACTGCAATCCGCACGCTTGAAGGATCCTCCGTCTGTCGCGAGATCCAGTCGGTGAGGGTGAGCGGATGAGACGGCTCGAGGGTGGGGTCGAGCACGTACCAGGTCTCCGGATGGGAGCTACTCAAGCCGGCGCGATCGCCAGGGACGGGAACGCTGACTACCGGCGCGACATGAAACCACCAGTGCACGACGCCGTCGGGCGAGTTGGGGGTTTGCGCGCTCAAGTCACCGAAGATAAATATTTTTGCGGGAGAGGGAAAGGAGGCATCCCCCAATTGTCTCGAGGCGATCGCCGCGCGGCTGTAGCAACCATCGTCAGGGTAGAGCCAGCTTTCTCGACGTAGGAAATCCGGAGCATCCGGAGTGCGCAAAAAGCGATGATCCCTGACGTGGAAGAACCCTTGGGCAAGCTGTAGTTCGGAGTATTCTGGAACGCGGGTGGACCAAAGGCCAACTAGGCTCCCTGAATGTGAAAGAGCGGAGCCGGGTTCGCCCAGGTCGGGATGCTCGGAACGGTATCGTGTGGCGACATCATGGAAGGTGACGTCGCGTGGACGGACCTGTGAAGCCGGAGGCTTTTGCGGACCACATGACGCCAAGGCGAGCAGCGGGAGCAGCAAGTGCAGCGGCGAGAGACTGCGACGTGATAATTTGGGGTTGCGCGCGTCAGTGACGCCACGCAACTTGGGCGAGGTGCTCATTCTGGTGGGGGACTGTATGCAAGGCGCTTGCCTGCGACGGCTTTAGATCGACACTTGGGAGCCCAATTCAATGACCTGGTCCGCCGGAAGCCCGAAGTGATCCGTTGCCGGGCGAGAGTTGCGCGTCAGGAACGCGAAAAGTCGTTTTCTCCAATGGCTCATTCCCGAATTGCCGTCGAAGAGCAGGCTCTCCCGGCCGAGGTAAAAGGTGAGGTCATTGATATCGAGCGGGAGCCCCGCCGCAAGGCAGTGGATGAGGATCTCGGACATTTCGGGCTTTTCCATATAGCCGTACATCGCGCTGACTTGCAGGATGCCGGATCCGCGGTCAAGGATTCGCACACGACGCCACTCGTCGGCAAACGGTTCACTCGTGGTGAGGATGGTCATGAGGATGACGCGTTCGTGCAACATGTGGTTGTGCCGGATGTGCCTGAGCAGCGCCGGAGGCGCCGTATCGGGATTGAGCGCAAGAAAGACGGCGGTGCCGTGCACGCGCGGAAGGCGTCGAACCGGTAAGCGCGCTTGGAATTCGCCCAGAGGCATCGAGTCGGCATACATCGCGTCGGACATCGCGCGGCGCCCGCGTTTCCAGGTCTGCATCATGACAAAAATCGCGGCGCCGATGCCGATCGGGATCCAGCCGCCTTGCAGGACCTTGCCGAGATTGGCGCTCAGGAACGCCAGGTCGACCAAGAGAAAAAGCGTGGTGAGCGCCGCCGCCGGGACCAGTCGCCAGCGCCAGATCCTCCTCATCACGAAGTGAAAGAGCACGGTGGTGATGACCATGGTCCCCGTGACCGCGATGCCGTACGCGCCGGCGAGCGCGGAGCTGTGTTGAAAGGCCAAGACCAGTGTGATGGAGCCGATCATGAGTAGCAGGTTGACTTGGCCGACGTAGACTTGGCCGCGGGTCTCCTCGGACGTATGGGAGATGTGGGTGCGCGGCAGGTAGCCGAGCAGGATCGCCTGTTGCGTGAGCGAGTAGGCGCCCGAGATCAAAGCCTGGGATGCGATGATCGTGGCGATCGTGGCGAGCAGGATCAATGGGTACAGCGCCCAGTCGCCCAGTAGCTCCCGCGTGAGCCCGAAAAAAGGGCTCTGCAATGCGGAAGGGCCGCGGCTCAGCAGGAGCGCGCCCTGGCCGAAATAGCTGGCCAAGAGCGCCGGAAACACGATCGCGAACCAGGCGCTGCGGATCGGTCGGCGCCCGAAGTGGCCCAGATCCGCGTAAAGCGCCTCCGCTCCCGTGATGGCAAGGACCACGGCGCTCAGGACGAGCAGGCCTCGCGTTCCGTTATTGGACAGAAAGTGAAGTGCGTGCAGCGGGTTGGCAGCTGCCAGAACTTCGGGATACCGGGCGATCCACGGGAGCCCGGTGCCCAGGAGCACCGCGAACCACACGAGCATCAGCGGGCCGAAGACCAGCCCGATCCGCGCGGTGCCGCGCTCCTGCACGGAAAACAGCGCGAATAGGATCGCCACCGTGATGGGTACGACGAAGCGGTCGAGCGCCG
Source organism: uncultured Bacteriovoracaceae bacterium (assembly GCA_964467785.1). Lineage (GTDB taxonomy): Bacteria > Bdellovibrionota > UBA1018 > UBA1018 > UBA1018 > CAYXVB01. Next base: position 16,298 of record CAYXVB010000050.1, on the reverse strand, counting down.
AGGTGGCGATGCCCAGCCCTTCGACCGCGGACAAGACCGAAATGGCCGGGGTGATGATGCCGTCCCCGTACAGCAGTGCGGTGCCGAAGAGACCCAACGAAACGAGCGTGAGCTTGCGTGAGGGCGTGCGGTCCGGAAAGAGCAAGGCGAGCAGCGCCATGATACCGCCTTCGCCACGATTGTCCGCCTTGAGAATGAAGCCGAGGTACTTAACGACCACGACGAACGCCAGCGACCAGAAAATGAGTGAGAGGACTCCGAGGATATTGGGCGCAGTGGGCTGGAGCCCGTGCAGCGGCGAGAAGCACTCCCGGAAGGCGTAGAGCGGGGAGGTGCCGATGTCGCCGAAGACCACGCCGACGGCGCCAAGCGTGAAACGAAAAAGCGCTCGGCCTTGAGGATGTTGGGGCGCAGTTCCCCCTGGAGCGGGGATCGCGCCGAGGTGGCCTGGGCGCGCACCGGAGGAATCTGGCTGAGACGCGGTCTCCGGAGTGGGCATCTGGCTCAAGCTTCCTTGCTGTGATCGGCCATTTTATCTCCGCGGGTCCCGGCCCTCATTTGCGGCGAAAGGCGATTGCAAGTAGCTGACCTAGAGCCCGCTTGAGCGAGCCGGTTGACGCTTTCCTCGGCTCCGCGTCCCGAGGCGGACCTGGGCCTTGGAAAGCACGCCGCGGATTGCGCGCAATTCCTGCTCCGTCAATGCGGCGCGGTCAAAAATCCTTTTGAGAGTGAGCACCAGGCGCTCGGGATTTCCACCGCGAGTCATGCCGATGTCGACGAGGAGCTCCGACCAGTGCGCGAGCATCGCGCCGACCTCCGCCAGCGGGGCGGGCTTGAATCGCTTGCCGCGGGCTTCGCGCCGGAGAGGGAGCGCGCACTCCGCATCCGTCGCAATCTCAAAAAGGCGCGAGAGCACCACGCTGACCGCGTGGCTGAGATTGAGTGATCCCATCGCGTCGGAGACCGGCAGCGCGCAGGTGTGTGAGCAGAGCACCAGTTCGTCGCTGGAGAGCCCCGTTTCCTCATTTCCGAAGACGAGCGCGATTTTTCCCTTCGCCGCGGCCGGAAGTCCGGGCACGCCCGGAAGGAGGACCGAGGGGCGACGCGCGCGGCCCTGGCGGCGGGTGAATCCCACCGCGGCATGGCAATCCTCGAGCGCCTGGTGCAACGTTCCGAACACCTGGACGTTTTCAAAGTTTTCGCGCGCCGGGCCGGTGGCAAGTTTTCGTCCATCCCAGCTTTTCCAATCGCAGCGAGGATCGACGAGTACCCAATCCGGGCATTCGTAGTTAGCCGTGAGCCGGGCGACCGCCCCGATGTTTCCTGGAACACGGGGCGCCACCAGGACAATTCGGAAGGACCCTAAAATGGAAGAAATGCCCGAAAGGGCGTTGGCGGCAGCTGGGTTGGTTTGGGTCATGGGGTTCTGAAAATCATGCGCCCAGGGGCTTTGTCCAGTACAGAGCGCCGCTTTTCGTGGGCCGGCCGCGCTCCAGGAGGTATGCGCTTTGCTTCACGAGTCGACATGAAAAAATCAGGCATGACTCGGGATGCAAGGCGGGGCTGGCTGGCCGGACTTCTTTGCGCGGGACTGTTGGCGATGGCGGCAGGCGCCCCGGTGGCGGCTTGGGCCGAGGAGACGGCAGTCGAAAAGGCGCAGTCGTACTCCGAAAAGTCCCGGAATGAGGCGAAAAAGTCGATACGCAAGCATAAGAAAAGGGCTCGCGATGCCACTGGTAATAAGGACGTCACCCGGGATGTCAAAGAGGGGGCTCAGGGAGCGAGCGAGGATATCGGGCACTCGGCTAAAGACGTCAAGCGCAAGGCGGATTGATGAGTCTCTGCCTGAGTACCCACGGCGGTGGGCCAATCCGAGACGCGAAAGAGCCCGCGAGCTGGTTTGCCCGCGGGCTCTTTGAGATGAAGCGTCGGAATCGACGCTCTTAATCAGAGTCCGATTGCTCCGCCGCCACATCCAAGGGTGTTGCAGGTGGGCGAGGAGGTCGGAGTCGGGGTCGGGGTGACCGTCACGACCGGAACAGGCTCGGGCTGAGCGGACGGGGTCGGGATCGGGCCCGGGACCGGGGTGATGACTCCGATGCAGTTGAGGTCCACTTCAAAGCGGGCTTTGAGGTCCTTGGCTTCGAGGGCCATGCCGGAGAGCTCTTCGGTTACCCAAAGGCCCACATCGGTCGAAGCGGGGCAGCTCGTCGAGTTGATCCGATCGAGGACTACCGTGGTGAAGCAGCGCTGCTCGTTCACCTGCGGCGAGAGGGTCATCACGTTGGAGGCCGGGGTAAAGGAGTGGCCGCCGCCGTTGACGTTGAGAGCGAACTGGAAGGGCTTGACCCTCTTGACCATGCTGGTGATCGCGTTGGCGAGCACCTTGGTCGAATCGGAGCCGGCCGGAGCGCCGCGGACCGTCCCATCGCGGTTCATGACGAGCACGGCGGGCTGGCCCGCCGGGATCTCGCCATTGGTCGCGATCTTGCTGTCGCCGTCCAGGTCGAGGCCCGGTTCGGAGATGATCGCACCGGTTACGGTGGCGAGCTGTGCCAGGTCGTTCCAGCTGGTGTAGTCGCCGTAAGGCGTGCCGCTGTAAGCCGCGCCGCCTGACGAGGTGCTGGCAGGAGTGCTGCCTGCCGTGCTCGTGAGAGCTCCGGCTTCGGCGGTTCCGGACACCGGGGCCGCCAGCGTCGAGCTGTTGCGAGTTCCGATACCGAAGAAGAGGATGCCCTTGACCTTGAGGAGCTGGGCGACTTCGCCCAGAGTGGCCGCGCCTTCGGGCAGGGTGGAGTCGCGCTTGTTGGGGGCATCAGTGATGCCGAGCACGATCTTCTCGCGGGAGGGATCATCGGTGAAGCCCATGTCGCTCGCGCCAAAGTATTTTCCCATGGGCTTGCCGTCCACGGTTGCCCGGAGCGCGGTGGCTAGCGACTCCGGAGTGTCGCCGCCGCCCCAGGCGCGCAGAGTGCCGAGCTTGTCTTTCACCGAGTTGATGTCGGTGGTGAGGCTCACCAGCGGGTTGAAAGGCAGGTCGCCGGCCGAGCCGCCGCGATCCGCGAAGTCCTGGAAAGTCGCCAGGCCCAGGCGGAGACTCGGGGTAAGCCCATTGAGGTTGGTGACGAGCTGTTGGAGGTTCCCGATCATCGCCCGGATGTAGGGGGTCATCGATCCAGTGGTGTCGAAGAGGATCACCACGTCGATGCCCGGGACGTAGGTCGTTTCAGGAAGTTTCTTCCAAGCCGCCGGGTCGATGCAGGTCGTGACCCGGGCGCAGGCGCTGCTCGCGTAGCTGAACTGCAGGTACTTGCCCGCGGCGCTCACGGAGCTCGGGACCACGGAGCAGCTGGAGGGTGCCGACCCGGTCACATTGACGCTGTCGGAGGTCATGACCGAGTCCGGCTTTTCACCGGTGTCGACGAGCTCCAAGGGGTCGCAGGAGGAGCCGAGGCCCAGGACGAGGGCCAACATCGCTTTACTGAGAACCTGATTATTGATCTTAGCCTTTTTCATATTTACCACCCGCACATTACACTTCAAGTAATGCGCTAAGTTAAGGCTAACGTGAAATGTTACGGTTTGTAAATAATTTTAATAAACTAAAGATTTCATTAGTTTATGTAAGAAGTCAAACTGTCTCCAGGGATAGGTCCATCTTTTCCACATCCTCGAAGGCCTTGCGAGTCTCCACGCGATCTTCGTCACGCTTGCCCAAGCGGGCAAACAGCCGGTAGGCGCAGGGCACGACCAGTAACGTGAGCACCGTCGACACGAGCACGCCGCCGATCACGGCCACGGCCATCGGGATTCGGGTCTCGGCGCCTTCGCCCAGCGAGAGCGCTTCAGGGATCGCTGCGGCGATCGTGGCGATCGAGGTCATGAGGATCGGGCGAAGGCGGATCGGACAAGCCTTGAGCAACGCCGCTCTGACGTCCGTCAACCCGCTGTCGCGTACCTGATTGGTGAATTCCACGAGCAGGATCGAGTTTTTCTTCACGATCCCCATCAGCAGGATCAGTCCGATGAAGCTGTAGATATTGAGCGACTGCCCGGCGATGAGCAGCGCCACCAGCGCGCCCGAGACCGAGAAAGGCAGGGCGAGCAAGACGGTCACCGGGTCGATGAAGCTGTTGAACTGCGAGCCGAGGACCATGTAGGCGACTACGATCCCGAGGAGCAGCGCGAAGATCAGGCTGTTGAAGGACTCCTTGAATGTCTGCGAGCTGCCGCTCAGCTCGATACGGTAACCGGCGGGCAATACTTCCTGCGCGATCTTCTGCACTTCCTCGAGGGCTTTCTGTTGCGACTTGCCCTGTTTGACGTTGGCGAAGACGGAGACCGCGCGCTCGCGGTTCATGCGCACGATCTGCTGGAGGCTCGGGCGCACTTCCTTGGTGACGAGGTCCGCGAGCCGGATGCGTTCGCCCCGGTTGTTGCGGACAAAGAGCTGGTCGACTTCCTCGGCGCGACTTACATTGTGGGGCAATTGCACGCGGATGTCGTAGCGATGCCCGTTCTTGGGATAGCGGCCCGCGACGACGCCGCCTACCATCGCGTTGACCGTCTGGCCGATCGAGGCGATGCTCACGCCGCGCAGGGAAGCCTGCTGGCGGTTGGGGGTAATCTGCAGTTCCGGCATGCCGAGCAGGTAGTCGGTGTCGACGTCGGTCATCAGGCCGGACTTGTCCATTCGGCTCATGATCTCGCGGGCGTATTCTCCGAGTTTCTCCCATTCGGGGCCGCGCACGCTAAACTCGACCGGAAAGCCGCGCGAGGAAGTGAAGCCGCGCATCGAGAGGTCCTGGATCACGGGCTTGAGCTTCGGAATCTTGGAGATGGAGGCTCGGCAGATGTTCATGAACTCCTGTTGAGTCACTTCGTTCCCGGTTTTCGGGCTCTTGGGGCGCTTACCGCGCTCCTTCATCGTGACGAACATCACGCCGGAGTTGGTGTCGCCGCCGCCGCCAAAGCCGCCGACGGCGACGTAATAGCGCTCGACCTCCGGACGGGAAGCGAGGAAGGCCTCGGCCTCCTTGAACTTGGAGTCGGTAAAAGGCAAGGAAGAGCCGACCGGCGTCTGCAGGCGGATCATGAAGGTGCCCTGGTCCTGCGAGGGCGAGAACTCCTTGTTGATGAAGCTCGCGGCGAACATCGTGCCGCCGAAGAACACCACCGAGGCGGCAAGCACCTTCCAGGGATGGTCGAGCGCGACCTCGAGCGTGCGACGATACAGGCGGGCGGCGTAATCGAGCAGGGCTTCGATTCCGCGGCCGATCCGAGTCGTGCGGTGTCCGGTCTCGACAAAGCGGGCGCAGCGCATCGGAGTCAGGGTGAGCGCCTCCACCAGCGAGAAGAGCACGGCCACGGTCATCGTGACGCCGAACTGGAAGAAGAACTTGCCGATAATGCCCTTCATGAACGCGACGGGGAGGAAGATGGCGACGATCGCCACCGTCGCGGCCATCGCCGCGAAGGTGATCTCGCGGGTGCCGAAGATGGCCGCCTGCATGCGCTTCATCCCGTTTTCGCGGTGGCGGACGATGTTCTCGAGCACCATGATGGCGTCATCGACGACGATCCCGATGGCCAGCGAGAGACCGAGCAGGGTAAAGGTGTTGAGCGTAAACCCCAGAGCGTACAGCGCCGTGAAGGCGCCGACGATAGAGGTTGGGATCGACATCAGCACGTTGAAGGTCGCGCTCCAGGAGCCGAGAAAGCCCCAGCAGACGATCGACGTGAAAATGACCGACAGCACGAGCGCGAAGTTGAGCTCGTGCACCGACTTCTCGATAAAGCGGGTGGTGTCGAAGTTGATGCCGATGGAAGTTCCCTTGGGCAGGCCCTTGTTGACCGCCTCGATCTTGCTTTTGACGGCGCGCGCCACCTCGACCGCGTTGGAGCCGCGCTGCTTGCGGATGCCGAGGCCGACGGCCGGCTTGCCGTTGAAGCGAGAAAGGCGCTTGACCTCGGCCAGGCCTTCTTCGATGCGGGTGACCTGGGAGAGCGTGGTGGGATTGTAGTTGGGCATGTTGCCGCGGGAGTTGATGAAGATCTTCCCGAACTCCTCGATCGACTTGGCCTCGCCCAGCGTGCGGACGTTGAGGAGCTTGTCTCCGTTTTCGATCTGGCCGCCCGGGAGCTCCGAGTGCTCGGCCTGAATCGTGGAAATGATGTCGTTGACCGTCATGTCAAAGCGGGTGAGCTTGGCGGGATCGACCCAGACCCGAAGGTTGGGATCGATATAGCCGCCCAGGAACACATCGCCCACGCCGCGGACCGTGGAGAACTGGTCCTTGATGCGGTCGCGCACCAGGGCCATCAGCTCGGGGAGCGGCAGGTTGTCGGAACTGGCGGTGAGCCAGAGGATAGGCTGATCCTCGGGATTGGTTTTGGTGATGACCGGAGGATCCATTTCGCGGGGCAGTAGGCGTTGGGCTTGCGCGATCTTGGTCTGCACTTCTTGAAGCGCGGCGTCGATATTGCGATCAAGCTCGAACTCGACTGAAATCGATGCCGAGCCGTTCTTGGAGTTCGAAGTCACGTTGACTACGCCCTGGACGTTCATCACCGCGTCTTCGATGATGTCGACAACATCCGTCTCCATGACCTCGGGAGCCGCGCCATCGAGCGTGACTTGGACCGTGACTACCGGAAAATCGACATCCGGCATCTGGCTGATTCCCATTCGATTGAACGAGATCCACCCAAAGATGATCATCGCGGCCATCAGCATCCAGGCGAATACCGGCTTACGGATCGAAAGATCTGAAAGTGTCATCTTATCTTTATACGGTATGTCGCGACTCTTGTCAGGATTGCGTCTTGCAGTAACGGGTTTCGGGGTCCTTGAAATGAATCTTGCCCAGGCGGTGATCCGCGAACCCGCGATTCGTGACGTGCCGCACTGTCGCAAGCGTGTACGGGCTTTGAGCTGGATCTTCATACTGCTGTTCGTTTTTTCATTGTCGGGCGTTGCGATCATCGCGGCGCGGGTCAAACTCTTTGTGACGCTCGCGCAGCGGAGTAATGTCGAGACATTGACTCTGGCATTTCTCTTTCTATTTTTTGTCTATGTGACGCTGGTGAGCGGGAGCGGAGCCTGGGGGGCGGCGCAGATTTTTTGGTTCCGTGTCTTGGAGCGTAGGTATGGCCGGACCGAGGCGACTCGAGCGCGAGTCAGGCGGTTGGGCAGGGCGAACGGCCTTGCGGGGCCGGTGGTGGCGTTCAATGTGGTGATCGAGCTCGAGGGCGCTCCCCGTCAACCGCTGCTGATCCCGATCGACGACGAGCACGGGAGCATGGGGCGGCTGCTCATCCGCGGAGCGCGCGTGGAGCATCTGGAGTCGGTGCGGGATGGAACGAATTCGCTTTTCGCGTTTTTCGAGCAAAGTCTCGCGCGGATTCTTAAAAGACGGACAACCTCTGGGGAAGGCGGTCCCCCAATTCGGCCGGACATCGTGGAGTGGAAGAAGATCGATGACGAGGAAACGGAGAAATTCCTCGGGCTTGTCAGTTTTGCGCAGGCGCTCGAGCAGTATCTGGGAGCGCGCGGTCTCTGGCCCACGGTAGTGCTCTCGCGTGAGGAGCTTGAAGAGCTTCGCCGTGATC
>CAYXVB010000050.1:0-8677 GCA_964467785.1 uncultured Bacteriovoracaceae bacterium | reverse complement strand
GGAGGAGGCTTTTCTTCCGCAGTGGGAATACAGCGGCGAGCACAAGCTCCCGATCATTCCGGAGCCGTTGGGCATCGTGAGCCTGACTCGGAGCGAGAAACGCGTGGATCCGCTTTCCTCCATGGGCGCGGCGCGGCGCTGGTGATGGTGGTGCTGAGCTTTGCCATTCTCCTTTGGATGGCCTGGAGGCCGCCGTGGGTTCCCGGAGTTTGAGCGTGAGCGCCGCTGTCGTGAGCGTGGTCGTCACTTCGGTGGCGTGTTCAGGGCCGCGGCCCGAGGTCTTGAGCGCGACGCTCAGCAAGGTACCTGGGGAGATTGGTCTCTATCTGGTGGACATTTCCGTCCGTAATCGCTCGGGCGGGGAGGGCGAAGCCCAGCTGCTCGTGCGTTTGCGCGATCCGCGGTCGGGCATCGTGTATGACGGCGGGAGCGTCACGCTGGAGCTCGTCCCGCACGGATCGGCGCGACGGATGATCGAGGTGCGTGCGCCGCTCGACGGACATTACATCGCCGAAGTAGATGCCCGTTATCCCGCCTCTTGAATCGTGTTTAACGTGGAGCTTTTTGTGGCGTTGGGTCTTGGACTCCAGTCTCCGCCGCCGGTAGTCCTTGCCCGCCGAGGCTGACGGAGCTAACTTCGGCCCATGGCTTCTAAAAAGTTCGCGTACGATTACCCTCGCCCGGCAGTGACCACCGACGTCGTGCTTCTTCGCTCTCGGACTCATCCCGAGGTTCTGCTCATTCGTCGCGGACACGATCCGTTCGCGGGAGCCTGGGCATTGCCCGGCGGCTTCATCGAAATGGAGGAGGACCTGGAAGCTTCAGCCCGCCGGGAACTCAAAGAGGAGACGGGTTTGCATGCGGGGCGCCTCCATCAGCTGGGAACCTGGGGGGAGCCGGGCCGTGATCCGCGAGGCCGGACGATTTCCGTCGTGTACATCGGCTGGGTCAAGTCGGTTCGGGCGGTTGCGCGGGCGGGTGACGACGCGGTTGAGGCGCACTGGTTCCCTTTGGATCGCGCGGCCAGGGGCGCTCCGAAACTCGCTTTCGACCACTGCGGCGTGCTGCGCGCGGCAAGAAAATGGGTCCGCAGCCGCGACCCGTCCGCGCCTTGACCCTCCGGTTGTTTGCTGGTTAGCATGACCCCATGAGCATTTCATCGAACCCTTGGGACGAGCGCTACGAAAACGCCCCGGCATTTTTTTACGGAACCGAGCCCAACGACTTCCTCCGCGAGCAGTCGTCCCGGCTCAAGCCGGATTCGGAAGTGTTGAGTCTTGCTGAAGGCGAAGGGCGCAACGCCGTTTTTCTCGCCTCGCGCGGGCACCGGGTGACCGCGGTCGATGGTTCCGCGGTCGGTCTGAAAAAGCTTGAGGGGCTGGCGCGAGAAAAAGACGTTCAAGTCACCGCCAGGGTCGCGGATCTCGCGCAGTACGACATCGGCCACGAGCGTTGGGACGCGATCGTCTCGATCTGGTGCCACTTGCCTCCTGCGCTGCGCCGCAAAGTCCATCGCGCCTGTGTTGAGGGGCTTAAGCCCGGTGGGGTTCTGATTCTTGAAGCGTACAGACCCGAGCAACTCAATTACAAGACAGGCGGCCCGCCCTCGGCCGAGATGATGATGACCCGCGCAGGTCTCGAAGAAGAACTCGAAGGGCTTAAGTTTGAAATTCTCGAAGAACGCCTGCGCGAAGTCCACGAGGGCCAGGGGCACCGCGGCATGAGCGCGGTGGTTCAGGTGCTTGCGCGAAAGCCTTGATCAAAAAAAACGCGCTCCCGGCCGGAATGACACTCAGGGAAGGGGAGAGCCGGACGGGAACGCGGTTTTGAGAGACTGACTTCACAAGATGGGCGTTTTCACGTCACCTTGATCTGTCTCGGTTTTGCGCCGATGGCCTTGGGCACCGTGACCGTGAGGACTCCGTTATCAAACGCGGCTTCCGCGTGTTCGACGTCCACCTCAGCGGGGAACGTGAAGGCGCGACGAAAGCTTCCATACGTCCTCTCGACAAAATGCCTGAGCTTGCGGTCTTCGGTTTTTTCCGTCCTCTTCTCGCCAGTCACGATCAGCTGCCGGTCGTGCAGCTCGATCTTCACGTCGTTCTTGACGACGCCCGGGAGATCCATGGTGAGGAGGTAATTTTTTTCATTCTCCTCAAGATCGCAGGCCGGGGCGTATCCCATGGGGAGATCCCCGCTGGCCGCGAGATCGGTGAAGAGCCGATTGAACTCCCGAATCGGCGTCCAGGCATTACTCCCGAAGGTGCCGCGGAAAAGATCCAATTCACGATTCATACAGTCTTCCTCCTTTCCCGAAAGAAGCAGCAATTCCACTCAGGAATGGAGCATAAAGCGGGCCAAGCGATGCCTGCAGGATTGGCTTCGCAAGTTTTCGATCTTTTTGCGCTTTCAAAATCCACGGATTCTTCGGCATTCGTCTCCGAATGGTTTTCGGGACAATCTGCCGCGCGAAAGCGCCCGCGTGGCCCAACGTTTCTTCACGGCGTACGGTGATGATGAACGCTTACTTCAATACCCGCGGAGAGGGACTGGGCTCCGGCGTGGGGCCAGTGATCGCCAGCTTCTGCAGCTCCTGGAGCCGCGCCGACATTTCGGACGGGAGGTGCGTGCCCGAAGAGCCCGTGAAGCCGTTGAGCACGCTCTGCTCGTAGCGGCGGTAGCAGAGCTCGGCAGTGGCCGTGGCCGGAGCTTTGCGGATGCAAGCCTCGTAGTACGTCTCGTGGACGTCGTCGAGATTGAGGTCGCGCAGGACCTCGTACGCCATGCCCGCCATCAAAAAGGCTTCGACCACGTGCTTGCCTTCGGGCGCGGTCTGGAGAAGGTCATGGAGCACCGACGAAGCACGCAGGTAAAGCACGTCCGCGGAGCGGTCGGCGGGGTATTTCTGCTGCTCGCGCGCGGCGGAAGTCAGGCGCAGCGCCTCGGCAAAGAGTCCTTCCTCGGTCTTGGGCGGCTTTCCGAGCTCCTCTTTCCACTGTTTGACTTCTTCTTTCCAGAGGACCGCGTACTGACGGAGGTAGTAGGGCGCGGACTTGGCGTTCTGGATCTTGTCGACGATCGCTAGCGCGGTCTCGGGATCCTTTTTGACTCGGATCGCGATCGCTAGCGCGTAACGGGCTGCCAGCGCGGAGTCGAGCGGACGCTCGCGGCTCAGGTCCGCCTCGCCGATGACTTTTTCGAAGAGCGGTAATGCCTGATCGAACTGGCGAGTCGCCGCGAAAAAGCGCCCCTTCTCCATCGGCCCGAGTTTCTGCGCGGCTTCCGGAAGCGGAAGTTGGCTGAAGCTCGGACCCGAGGAGTTCCGGGTGTGACAGGCGATGCAGTACGAGGAAATGCCCGTCAGAATGTCCCGGGCGTACCCGCGGTTGCCGGCACGCAGGGAGGAGTAGGCCCGCCGGGCCTCGTCCTGGAAAGAACGGGAGATGAACTTGAGCGAGGGATCGGTGATGCCGAGTTGACTGAGCGCCTTGGTCTCCTCGGCGTGATCGGCCGCGCCCGCGAGGTTGACGGAGTGGGCGAGATCGGAGAGCTTCTTGGCGTTGGCTTCGATGCGCTTGCGGTTGGCGATATCATTGAAGCGGGTGTCGCTCGAGACGTCGACTACGAGCTCGGCCAGCACCTTGTAGAGTTCTTGCATCCGGCCTCGCCATTGTTGGGCGATGTCGGGTGGCGAGATCTTGGCCGTTTTTTGCCCCTTTTCAGCGGCGCGGGCGGGCGTCGAACTCGCGGGGATAGCCCCCGAAGTCAGGGCTAGGGTCAACAGCAGTGGGGTCAGCGCCAAGGGGGATGCTCTCCGTTTCATTCTCTCTCTTGTCCTCTCTCATTCATTGAAAGAGCCGGGGCCCGGAGCGCGAGGCGTCCGGGCGGGGCCGGTCTCAGTGCTTTCGCTCGGCCAGGAGCTCGGCCAGGACGCGCAAGCCGTCCGTGGCGGTGAAGATCCCGACTACTTTTCCGTTTTCCTGCTCGATGATCGCGCAGCCGTACTTGTGTTCGGCCATCTGGATCGCCACTTCGTCCACCGGGGTTTGCGGCCGGGCGATGTACGGATCCGGCGTCATCACGTCCTCGACCGACAATTCAGAAGAGCCGTTGAACGAAGCCGCGAGCTTGATGTCACGGTCGGTGAGCACGCCGACCAACTTGCCGCCTTTTTGGACGGGAAGATGGCGGATGCCGTGTTTGCGCAGCATCTCGAGCGCGGTCTTGACCGGGATATCGTTGCCGATGGTGTGAGGCATGGGGGTCATGTATTTGTCGATCTTCGGAACCGTTTTCATAAGTGGATCATTCTCCCTCTATGTCCCTTGTCAGAGCATATTCCGCGCCAAATGGCGGCCCGGCTCAGACGGGCCTTTGCCAAGCATTCCGAATCGGCCGGGACATATTGACCCAGCGCCCTGACGAAACGTCCCCGGAATTTTGATCGTAAGGCAGGGCGGGGGTCGAAGCTAGAGGATTCGCGCTTGCCGCTCCTCGTGTCCGGCGCTGCCAAGAGCACGCAAAGCGCGTGGAGGCCGTATTTGGGGGATTTTATTTGCAGGCGCAGAAGAAAAACTCAGGCGTGGCACGCTCGATGCTTTGACAAGAATTGCGGTCCACTCGATCCTAGGTAAGCCCGGGAGCCGGAAACACGGTAGTCACCGGGGATACAGGAAAGAGAAACGAAGGAGAGGGAAAATGAGCTCCGCAAGAAGCAAGAAAGAAAAAAAGATGCGCATACTGTGGGCGGTAGATGCGTTTGAGGAGAAGGGACAGGTCCGCACCCATCTCGTCGAGGCGCTCAGGAGGATAGCCGCTGACCGGCCGGTCGAGATTGAGCCGGTGTACGTGCTCAGTCCTGACGAGCTCGACCTGACCGTGGATCTGGCCGCACCCTGGGTGCGGCAGTTCCGTCCCGCCGTCGAGAAGGCGATCGCGAACATCATCAAAGGAGTCGAGCTGCCGGGACTTCTGCCGCCGCAGATCCTCATCCAAAAGAAGTCTTCCCTAACCAACGCCGTCCGCACGCTGACCCGTTACGCCAAGAGCTCGGGCGCCGAGCTGATCGCCATCGGCACGCATGGCCGCAAGGGCCTCGAGCGGGTGTTCATGGGCAGCTTCGCCGAAAGTACTCTAATGACTTCCAAAGTGCCGGTCCTGGTGGTCGGCCCGGAAACCAAAGTCGGCGAGCTCGATCACATCCTGTTCGCCACGGATTTCAGCCAGCGTTCGTCCGCCATCTTCGACCGGGTGATCCGCCTGTGCAAGGTGCTCGGCGCCAAGCTCAGTGTTTTTCACTCGATCCCGCATCCGCTTGAGCCGGTATTCGAGTCAGGGATGTTCCTACTTGGCGGAAGCTGGGTCCCGGTGCCGGAGTTCTTGAGCGCGCGCGAAGGCTGGTCGCGCAAGCGCCTCAATCAATGGGAGGCCCGCGCTCGCAAGGCGGGGGTCGAAACCGAGTCGATCGTCGATTGCACTCCGGGAGGAGTGAGCGATTCGATCGTCCGCGAGTCGCGCGCCCGCAAGGCTGGCATCGTGGCGATGGCCGCGCAAACAGGTCCGCTGGCTTCCGCGCTCGTCGGCAGTATTACCCGGCAGGTGGTCCGCAAGGCCCCTTGTCCGGTATGGGTGATCCGGGCCTAATCCGGAGGAGGTAGTTCAGGGTATGTCAGTCATGGTTGTGTGGATCGATCCGGAACATGCCCGCTTGTTCTACTTTTCGGAAGAGAAGATGGAGCGGAAGATCGTCCGGGCTCCCGCGCTCCGTGACTTCCAGGAGGAGAATCTCGAGGAGGGGGAGGCGGAAGCGCGATTCTTCGAGGAGATCTGCAGCCAGCTTCTCCCTGTCGGGAGCGTCCTACTGATGGGGCCGGGAGAGGAAAAAGACCGCTTCCGGCACTATCTCCAGTACCGTTACCCCCTTCTCGGCCGAAAGGTGGTCGGCTGCGAGACGGTCGATCTGCCCAGTGACCCGCAGATCGCGGCTATCGCCAGCCGGTATTTTCGCTCGGGCAAGGCTGCCCCGGGCTGGGGCGGCTGATCCGGCGGCACGGGGCGATTTACCCCTTCGGTGGGAATTTTTGACCCACCAATTGAGCTTTGCGGGGCCTTTTGCTAGCTTCGGGCTGGCATCCCGCCTGCTTAGGGGGAATGCCCCCGAGAACCACTTTGAGTATGGGCCTGAAGCTCGAATTCGATCCTCAGAACGTCTTCTTCCGCTGTGTCGAGGACTGTAACGAAGCTATCATGATCAGCCGCAAGGACGGCACGTTGGTCTATGTCAACCCGGCCTGGCAGCGGATCTACGGCTTTCGATTCGAAGAAGCCCTAGGCAAGACCCCGCGGCTCCTTCACTCCGGGCATCAATCCGATGAATATTACCGCGAGATGTGGAACAGCATCCGCGACCCCGAAATCGGTTCCTGGAAGGGCGAGATCATCAATCGAGCCAAAGATGGGACGCTGGTTCCCGTCCTGCTCACGATTACCCAGTTCAAGAATCCGAGCGGCGAAATCATCGGCTACATGGGGATCGCGCTGGATCAGTCCCATAAACGCGAGCTCGAGGCCAAGATCGTGCATCAGGACCGCCTGGCCTCGATCGGTATGCTGGCGAGCGGCCTGGCGCACGAGGTGGGCACCCCGCTTGGCGTGATCCGCGGCCGGGCCGAGTTCCTCGCGATGAAGGCGAACGACCCGTCTTTCAAGAAGAATCTCGAAGTGATCGTCGGCCAGATCGACCGGATCTCCAAGTTGATCCGCTCGCTTTTGCGGGTGGGCCGGAGCTTCAGCGATGTCCGGATCGAGGCGATTCCGTTGCAGGGTGTGGTTGAAGAGGTGTTGGCCCTGGTCGGCCAGAACCTGCGCGCCGACTCGGTGGAGATCGAGACCGACATCCCCGAGGACCTCAAGGTCCTGGCCGACCATGGCCGGATGGAACAAGTGCTTTTGAACCTCATCATCAACGCGATCCACGCCATTCGTCAGGCGATCCAGGACGGACGCAAGGATCATCACGTGGTGCGCATCGCGGCCTCCGTCCGCAAGACCAAGGTGGCTCTCTGCGTGACGGATTCAGGCTGCGGCATCCCGCAGGAAAACATGAAAAAGCTGTTCAAGCCGTTTTTCACCACCAAGCAGGTGGGCGAGGGGACGGGGTTGGGGCTTGCGATCGTGGCGCAGATCATCCGGGAGATCAACGGTGAGATCTCCGTCCGCAGCAGCGTCGGGGTGGGCACGACCTTCGAGGTGATTCTCAATCTGGCTCCGCCCACGACGATTGAAACCGAAGCTTATGGCACGGCTCGTGCTTAAGCTGCTGTAATTTGGAGCATCCGATGAAAGAAACCCATGGCAGAGTCGTCATTGTCGATGATGATCGCGAGATGCGGTCGTTGCTGGAGGATTTCCTCGCCAACGAGGGCTACACGGTCCATACCTTTCCGGTCGCCACGGATGCCTTGGCGGCGCTTTCCCCCGGCGGAAAGCTCGCGTCCGACACGCTCGACGGCGATGTGGACGTGATCATCTCCGACATCAAGATGCCGCACATGGACGGCCTCGAGTTCACGACCCGGCTCAAGGGCGTGCGCCCGGAGATTCCGATCATCCTGATCACGGCCTTCGGCTCGATCGAGACCGCGATCGAGGCGATGCGCCTGGGCGCGTTCCATTACGTGGTCAAGCCGTTCAAGCTGGCCGAAATGGCGGTCAATCTCGTGCGCGCCGTCGAGCACCGCAAGCTCCAGCGCGACAACACGGCCCTGCGCCGCGAAGTCAAGCGCAACTGGGCGCTGGGCGACGTGATCGGCAAGAGCCCCGCGATGAAGGAAGTTTTCGATCTCGTAGGGCGCGTCTCCCAGGCGATGGCCAACGTGCTCATCACCGGCGAGAGCGGCTCCGGTAAGGAGATGGTGGCGCGGGCAATCCACCAGGGCGGACCGCGCGCCGGCAAGCCGTTCGTCGCGATCAACTGTACCGCGATCCCCGAGACGCTGCTCGAGAGCGAGCTCTTCGGTCACGCTAAAGGCTCATTCACTGGCGCGATCCAACGCAAGCGCGGCCTCTTCGAAGAGGCCGAGGGCGGCACGCTCTTCTTGGACGAAATCGGCGACATGAACGTCTCTCTCCAGTCCAAGCTCCTGCGAGTCATCCAGGAGCGCAAGGTCCGCGCGGTGGGCGATAATGTCCCCCGCGACGTGAACGTGCGCATCATCGCCGCGACCCATAAGGATCTCAAGGCCGCCATTAAGGACGGCCGCTTCCGCGAGGACTTGTACTACCGCCTGAGCGTGATCCCGATTCTGATCCCGCCGCTGCGCAACCGCAAGGAGGACATCCCGCTCCTGGCCGAGCACTTCCTCCAGAAGTACGCCGCCGCGAACCACTCCAAGGTCAAGGGATTCACCAAGCGGGCAATGGCCAAACTGATGAATCTCCGCTGGGAAGGCAACGTGCGCGAGCTGGAAAACGTCGTCGAGCGCGCGGTGGTGCTCTCGACTCAGCCGCTGATCGACGAGGCCGACATCCCGACACCGGAAACCCAGAGTCCCGAGCAGTTCTTTGCCACGGCGACGGGCAATTTCCCGACCATCGAGCAGCTGGAGCGTCGGTACATGGCTTTGGTGCTGGAAAAGACGGGTGGCCGCAAGGACAAGGCCGCGCAGATACTCGGGAT
>CAYXVB010000049.1:20410-22421 GCA_964467785.1 uncultured Bacteriovoracaceae bacterium | reverse complement strand
CCAGATTCTCGGGGATGTCTCGCACGATCAGGCGGTTGGTCCGGGAGTCGGTCAAGACCACGTTTTCCATCTTGCCCCCACCGCCTGCCGCGGCGGCGCCGCCAACCGCGTTCGCGCCACCGGCAAGTCGGAGCACCTCATCGCCCTGATGGGAGTTGAAGGAGTCCTGGATCGAAGTGAGGATCTTGGCCAGTTCGTCGATCTTGGCGTAATTCACCGGAAAAATACGCGTCAAGCGCGGGGTGGTGGCCTTGGCCAGCTGCGCCGCCTTGAGCTCGGCGATCTTCTCCTCGGTGAGCGCGCTCATGGGCATGATCCGAAGGATGTTGCGATTGCGGTCGGCTCCAAGTCCCAGGGTCTGAAGCACGACGTCGAGCGCCTGGTCCCACGGAACGTCGACGAGCGAGAGAGTGACCTTGCCCCTCACGTTTTCGGAAAGGATGATATTGAACCCGCTGGCTTCGCCGATCATCCGGAACACGTCCGCCGCCTCCATGTCGCGAACCTGGAGCGTGATCGGACGCCCTTTGAACGTGCTGGTCTTGCGGCTGGTTTCGAACTCACGAAGCCGTGCGCTCCCGGGCGAGTTTTCGGTTTCGGCATCCATTGGCGCCGAGGCGGACGCGGCGGGCTCCTTGATCTCAGACGCGCCAGTGGCGGCGGAAGAGGAGACGCTCATGGAGTCAGCGGACGACTCAGAGGCGGATTCGGCAGGAGCCGCAGCAGCAGAATCGGAGGGAGCATCGGTGACGGGAGCCAAAACCGCGCTCTTGGCGACTGAGGGCACCTTGACGCGGATGACGTTGCCCTCCTGGCTGACCTCCGTCTGAACGCTCTTACGAAGCTGGATCACCACGCGGGCGGTCCCCGGCGAACCATCGACCATATAGGGACTGATCATCAGCACATTGCTATTGAATGAGGAGGTATCGATCTTTCGAAGCGCCATGCGAGACATCGAGGCGCCTTGCAGCTCGATGACGACCTGGCGGTCATCGGGGTTCTCGCGCTTTTCGTAAGTCAGCGGCCCGTCGCCGCGAATCTCAATGACGCTCGGGTTTTCAGCACCCTTGAAGCCAATCGTGATCACTTTGGCGGCGAGCGCGTCTCCGGCCATGGCGACGACGGCGAAAAGGGCCGAAACCCAGACGCCACTCAGGGGATTTCGGAGCATCCTGCTTCGTACGTTCGCTTTTCTCATATCCCTCTTCTCCTTGAGGCAGCCGGGGCCCCGACAGAACTACCCGGCGATCACATCCCCGGCCTTACTGGCTGGGTATTCATCCCATTTTGCTGCACTGGTGGGACCCCGGGGTTCGGAGTCAAGCCATGCTCCATATTCGGCATATTCGGCATGGTCGGCACGCCTTGCGGGTTATTGGTCATCTGAGGCGCGACATTTTGCAGGGACGGCATCCCGCCTGCGCCCGCCCCGCCTCCTCTGCCGATGACTTCCGTCACTTGCGACGCACCGTCTTGGCCCGGCTTCGCGAAGTACTTGGACTCGGGCTGCAGCTCGATCGAAGTACTGATCTCCTCGATCTGGCCGACGATATTATGTACGCGTTCCTTGACGAGGATCCGGTCACGGTAAATCTTGGCGATATACCCGTTATTGAGCCCAATCCGGGTACGCTCGCCGACGATATGGGTGGTCCCCTCCGAATCCACCAGGACCGCCCGCCCCTTGCCCGGTCCGGTCTGGACCCCGACAAGCTTGAACGAAGTCGATGCGAATCTTTCGAGCACGGACTTGATCTCGGTCGGACCCGTGGCGCCGATGATCCGTTTGAAAGGATCTCGCAACTTGAGCAGGTCGTCCGCGATTTCCATAGGTGTCTTCTGTTTTTGCGCGTCTTGCGATTGCCCTTGCGCCGCGTTTGCATCCACTGCGCTCCGGGTCTCGGCAAACGCCGAAATGCAGCTCACCGACAAGAGTCCCGCAATAAACCGGATTCCCATCCGCGCTCTAGCGCAAATCATGGGGCATCCTGCGCGGGAGATGGCACTG
>CAYXVB010000049.1:0-20310 GCA_964467785.1 uncultured Bacteriovoracaceae bacterium | reverse complement strand
AAATAGTAATAGCTCTTCAGGGTCAACTCGCTCTCGAGCATCACGTATCGCGCGGAGGCGGGAGAAATGGGCTTTACCTTGATGTCATCGATGCGCACGATCCGCTGCATCGTCGAAATCCGCTCCAGAAAACCGACCACCTGGGCAAAGACGCCATGGATCTGGAGCGTGAACTCCTGTTGACCGTAATACTCCTTGCGTGCCCCGTCGAGTGGCCGGAGACCGATCACGGAGATTCCGGAACGCTGCGCCTCCGTTACCACGGCCTTCATGAAAGAAGGCGTGTCGAGCGAGTCGCTGAGCGTGGTCTTGGTGTCCTCGAGCTCCCCGGCGAGCTTGCGAATCTCCGTCCTCTTCACTTCGAGCGTGCGCGAGAACTCCTGAACTTCGCGAACCCGCTTGCGGAGATTGCCGATCTCCACCCGGGCGGTGCTCAGCCGGATGTTGGCGGCGGCAAGCGGAGATTCGCTGTCATTGAGGAAGCCATAATAATCCCAGCTCAAACTGGCGAGATAAACTACCAGAAGGATCGGGAACGGAATCTTTTCCAGCAGCTCCTTGAACTGGGTGAGCATCGTCCTCTACCTCTGCTTCCCTTCGAGCTCGAAGTCGATCACCTCTTCGCCCGACGCGTCCTTGGACTGCTGCGTGCCCTTGAGGAGCATTTCCCCGAAGTAAATGCTTTCTCCCATCGATTTCATGAAATCGGAGATAGGAGTATATCCCTTGGACCTGCCCTTGAGGCCGAACTTACCGTCCTCGAACTTGAACTCCTCGAGCCAGATCTCCTTGGGTATCGTGTTGCCGAGGCTGACCAGGATCTTGGGCGGCGTGGAGCGGCCCTGGATGAGCTTGCGGATCGTGTCGATCTTGAGACGCATCACCGCCTCATCCGCCTCAAGTTCTTTCTTGATCCCTTCGTAGGCCTTGAGCTTCTGGGCCTCCTGATCAAGCTTGGGCTTTTCAGCCATGACCGAGCTGATCTCCTCCTCTAACTTCTGAAGGGCGGACTCCTTGAGCTGGTCGATCGCGTAGGAGGACACTATGGCGAGCAGAATGGGAACGACGACCTTCTTCCATGGAAGGTCCTTGAAGCCATCCATAGACTTCCGGAACTCGTCCATGCTGGGGAGATTAGAAAGCGCGCCGCGAACATTTTCGACTCCAAGCGACTGCTTGCGAAGGGCGAGATTGATCTTGATCATCTTGCCCCCGCCCGGATAGCCAGGCCGATCGGCACCGCGGCCAGGGGCGCGATGGCGTTCAAATATTCCTGAGTGAATACACTGGGATCATAAGTGATCGCGTTGAACGGGTTGACCACCTGGGTAGGCAGCCGCGTCGCGTCCTCGACGATCTTGGAAATATTGGGGATGCGCGCGCTGCCCCCCGAGAGCAGGACATAGGCGATCGGCGCGCCCGTCGAGGAAGCCGAATAGAAGTCGAGGGCGCGCTTGATTTCAGTGGCGAAGTTCTCGGCGCCGATATTGAGGAGATCGCTGACCTCCTGGGGCATGGGGCCGCCGGAGCCGCCCACCTTGAGCGTTTCGGCATCCGCGTAGTTCAGGTTCAAATTGCGCTGGATCTCCGCAGTGATATTGCGTCCTCCGAGGGCGCTATCCTTGGTGAAGACGGGGACGCCCCGATCCACGACGACGATCTTGGTGGCGCTCGCGCCGAGGTCCACGAGAGCGACTGCCTCCGAGGGATTGGCCGGATAATTGAGCTCGAAGAGATTCTGCATGGCGAAGAAATCGATGTCGATCACTTTGGGCACGAGGCCGGAATCCGTAATGGCGCTCATGTAAGTGTCAACCAGCGCCTTCTTCGCGGCGATCAGGATGAGATCGGTCTTGTGATCCGAGCCGCGCGACAGGATGTGGTAATCCATGTAGACCTGCGACACGTCGAAAGGCAGGTACTGCTCGGCTTCCCAGAAGATCGCCTCCCGTGCCTCGCGCGGATTTGGAACGTCGACGGTCATCCGCTTGAAGATGACCGAGGTGCCCGACAAGGAAGAGCACACGTGCTTCGAGTTGAGCTTGATCTGGTTGACTAGCGTCTTGATGCTGTCGACGATCGCGATGGGATTGACGATCTCGCGATTGACGATGACGTCATCGGGGATCTGCACGATTCCGAAGTGCAGCAGCTTCCATGCGACTCCGACTTTCTTAAGCTCAATAATTTTTATTGAGGACGAGCCAATGCTCAGGCCGATGGCGGTCCCGCCACCTCCGCTGAACATGTCTTTTACTTTCGCAAACAACTCTCCTGCGCCGGAGAGTCCTGCCCCTGCCATGGAACGTCGCCCCTATCCATCCTAGATTGCTTGAACTGCTCTCTTAAATTTTACCTTTTGGGGCGAAAAGGTCAAATCTATCAACTGACTGAAATCAGTCAAAGGTGGCCTCGGCGGAAGGGCCGGTGAGCAGTAGCACGGTGAGGCGATCAAAACGGCGCTCGGACAGGTCGGGAACCGGGAGAAACCCAAAGGCGGCCAGGCTACGGGACTCATCGCCGCTTTCGCTGCCATGGAGCGGATCGTAACAAAATTGACGGCCCAGGCCTGGAACTCCGACCTGCTCGCCGATCGCGGGGTCGAGCACGGCCAGCTGACCGAATACCTCCGGCGCGACTAGCACCCCGGAGCGGACGGGCGTGAACTTGGCCTCCTTGCAGGAGGGCGCCCGTTCGACGACATAGGAAAGGGCTCCGTCGCCTTCGAACCGGATCCGATAGGCGGCGCGCTCAACGCTCGCTTCGCGCTTGACCCGATTGATCTCCTGGGCCATCAGGCGGGCGGCCCGACGGCTCTGCCACTTGGGTTTTTGGTCCGCCACGATCGGGACCGAAGAGAGGGCGAGAAAGACCACGGCGGTCGCGCACACCCAGAGGACGTTTTTGCGCCTCCGGCGGCTCTCCACCTTTTCCCAGAATTCGTAATTGTTCCACTCCGCCTTCGTCCAACGCTCGTCGGCTAGGTCGGTGTCATAAATCGGAGCCATAATCCACCGTCAAAGAGATAGTAGTAGAGTGCTCCGATCACGAGAAAAGGTCCATAGGGAATCGCCAGCTTCATCATCCGCCTTTTTCGGCGGCCTCGGCTCCGTAAGTACAAGCCCCAGGCGATGCCGACAAGACTTCCCCCTAGGGAGCTGACCATGATCGTCGTGAAAACCCCGACCGGTCCCATGAATGCTCCGAGCATGGCGAGCAGCTTGATATCGCCGCCGCCCAGTCCCGAACGTCCTGTGGTCTGGAGATAGATCCAGGCGATCCCAAAGAACAGTCCGTAACCCAACGCCGCGCCACCCACGCACTCGAGCCAGGTCCGATCCGGATCCAACCAGCAGGTAGCCAGCCCCAAGGCCAGGCCCCCGAGGCTGAGCTCGTCGGGGATGATCCGGTGATCCAGATCGATAAAAGTGACCGCGATCAGAATGGCAACGAGGGGCCATCCTCGGACCAGGAGATGGACGCCCCAGCCCTGCCGGTGAAAGACGGCCACGAACACGAGGGCGGTCAGCAGCTCAACCAGAGGATAACGTGGGGATATCGGAGCGGCGCAGCTCCGACACTTGCCGCGCAGCAACAGCCAACTGAGGACCGGCACATTGTCGTACCAGGCTATGCTCTTTCCGCATTTGGGACACCGGCTCCCGGGTCGAACGACCGACTTGTCCTCGGGCAATCGGGCGATGACCACGTTTAGAAAACTGCCGATGATCAGTCCAAGAGCGGCGCTGAACGCATAAGCCAGAGCCGGAACTTCCTGGAGTCGCTCAAAGAGATTCATTCTTCGGACTCGCCAGAGGAATCGCCGCCCGAATCCAGACCAAGCTTGCTCAGGCGGTAGCGAATGCTTCGAAACGTGATGCCGAGAAGCGCGGCAGCCTTCTTCTTGACCCCGCCCGACTGGGCCAGCGCGGCCTCGAGATAAACTCTCTCCGCCTCGGCCAGGATCTCGTCAAGCGGAAGCGGCCCGTTCGAAAAATCCGCGGCCGGAAGCCGGAGCCCCATCTTCGAGCCGTCGCCGGAGGCGCCGGTCCCGCCCCTTTCCTGGACAAGCCTGCGCTCCATGGCCCGGCTCGCACCCGAGACCGCGGCCCGAGCCCGCTCGTACGCGGCCTGCACCGCGGTCGGAAGATTTGCCAAAGTAACGGTGTCGTTGGTCTCCAGCGTAGCGGCGCGTTCGATCACGTTTTCCAGTTCGCGGACATTGCCGGGCCACTCATAAGCCTCGAGGGCTACCATTGCATCAGGGTCAAAGCCTTTGGGGCAGGTCTTGAGCTTGCCGGCGCACTTGCGGAGAAAGTGCTCGGCAAGGATGCGGACGTCCCCCTGCCGCTCTCGAAGCGGGGGCGTCTTGAGAAGGATCACATTGAGTCGGTAGTAGAGATCTTCCCGAAAGGTCCCTTTGCGCACAGCCGCCTCGAGATCACGATTGGTGGCGGCGATGATGCGGACGTCGACCTTGATATCCTCGTTGCCGCCGACCTTGCGAAAGCAACGCTCCTGGATCGCCCTCAGCAGCTTGACCTGCATCGAAAGCGGGAGCTCGCCCACTTCGTCGAGAAAAAGCGTTCCGCCGTGCGCGGTCTCGAAAAGGCCCGCCTTCTCGGCTACCGCGCCGGTAAAGCTGCCTCGACGATGGCCGAACATCTCGCTCTCGATCAGTGTCTCGGGAATCGCACCGCAATTGACCGGCACGAAAGCCTTATCCTTGAGCGGTCCTGAATCATGGATCATCCGGGCGACGAGCTCTTTGCCGGTGCCGCTCTCGCCGATGATCAGGACGTTGGTCTTGGCCGGAGCCACCTTGGCGATCATCTTGAGAAGATCATGGACCGCGTTCGAATCGCCGACGATTTTCCTGACGGTGCCTGATGAGCTCAATCGACGCCTCCCGCCAACTTGAAAATCGGCATATACATTGCGATCATCATTCCGCCGACGGTGGTCCCGAGAAATACCAGGACGAAGGGTTCGATCAGCTTACTCATGCCGCCGACTATGATCTCGACCTCATCTTCGTAGAAATCGGCGACCTTTTCCAGCATCTTGTCGAGATTACCGGTACTCTCGCCGACGCTGATCATCTCGACCGCCATGCGGGGGAACACGCCCAGTCGTCCAAGCACGGACCCGAGGGTTTGACCGCTCTCGATCTCGCCCCGAATCTTGGTGACCGCCTCTTCGAGGACCACGTTATCGATGGTGGCCCGGCAGATGTCGATCGCATCCACCACGTTGACGCCCGAAATCAGGAGCGTGTTGAGCGTCCGGCAAAAGCGGGCGGTGCCGGACTTGCGGATCAACTCTCCGAAAAGCGGCGCATTGAAGGTAAGGCGATCCAGCATGGCCCGCCCCTCGGCCGTTTCCACGTACCGTTTGAGCATGTAGCCACCACCGACGGCGCTCGCCAGGATGATCATCAAGTGATTGACCATGAAATGCGAGGCGTCGATGACAAACTGAGTGACCTCCGGTAACTTCTGGCCGCTGGTGGAGAGCATCTCCTCGAACTTAGGAATGACGAAGATGAGCATCAGCGCGATGACCCCTCCCCCGATGGCCGTGACGATGATCGGGTAGGACATCGCGCTTTTCAGCATGCGTATCATGCGCTGGGAATTCTCCATGTACTTGGTGAGTCTCTTGAGCATGGAGTCCATCGAACCGGAAGATTCGCCCGCGCGGATCAGCGCGACAAACAGCTTGGGAAAGATCCGGGGATACGAAACCAGCACTTCCCAAAAGTACGCGCCCTGCGAGACCTTGTCCTTCATCTCCCCGACGATGCTTTTGAAGACGCGGTTTTGCTGCTGCTCATGCAGGATGCCGAGCCCCTGCAAAAGCGGCACGCCCGAGGAGATCAGCAGCTGCAGCTGGCGGGTGAACATGATCACGATCTCGAAAGGAACTGTGGCATTGGCTTTTGAGAAGCCCGTTAGCAGGGTCGCGAGACCGCCCCCCTTGGCCATCGTTAGGTCGATTCGGACCGGCCGGATGCCCTTGCCCCTGAGGATCATCCGCAGATCACCCTCGGTCGGGGCATCCACCCGCCCGGTTACTTTCTGCCCTGATTTGTCGATGCCTGTATAGGTGTACTCAGCCATGGGTCACCTCACTCCGAACCGCGCTTGCGCTCGCCACGCGGCGGATTGGTTGAGATGGACTTGAGGACCTGCACCAACTCGTCCGGCATATAGCTCACTTCCAAGGCGTGCTCCTTGGAAAGCACCCCTTTGCGCACCAGCGCGGAGAGATACTGATTCATCGTCACCATGCCTGTCTCGACCTGGCCGGCCTGCATCATTGTGTAGATCTGATGGATCTTATCCTCGCGGATCAGGTTTCGAATAGCGACGTTGGGAATCATCACCTCGCAAGCCATCACCCGGCCGTGCTCATAGCTCTTGCTGATCAGCTGCTGCGAGACGACCGCTTGGAGCACGAAGGAAAGGATCTGTCGGATCTGCGCCTGATGATGCGGCGGAAACACGTTGATTACGCGATTGATCGTCTGAATCGCGCCATTGGTGTGCAGGGTCGCGAACACGAGATGGCCGGTTTCCGCCATGGAGAGCGCCATTTCGATGGTCTCCGTGTCTCTAAGCTCCCCGACCAGAATGTAATCGGGGTCCTGGCGCAGCACTCGCTTCAGGGCGTGGGCGAACCCTTTGGTATCCACCCCGACTTCGCGTTGATTGACGATGCACGCCTTGTGCGGATGGATGAACTCGATCGGATCCTCGATGGTGAGGATGTGGCCGTGCTCCTCCCGATTGAGGATGTCGAGCAACGACGCGAGCGTCGTCGATTTGCCCGAACCAGTCGGACCTGTGACGAGCACTAGGCCGTTGGGGCGGCGAATGACTCGCCGGAGCACTTCGGGGAGGCGCAATGTGTCGAAATCAGGAATATCCAGCGGAATTCGGCGAAAGACCCCGGCAACGCCGCCGCGCTGATAAAAGAGGTTGCCGCGGAAGCGGGCGACGTCCCGAATGCCGAATGAGAAGTCGATCTCGAAATTCTTTTCGAACTCCGCCTTCTGCGCGTCGTTGAGCACGGCGTAGCAAAGATCCTTGGTGTCGACGGCCGAAAGGGCGTCCATCTTGACCTTGACCATCGAGCCTTCGATGCGGAATTGAGGCGGCGTACCCACGGTGATGTGAAGGTCCGAAGCCCCCTGATCGACCATTGTTTTAAGCAGCGCGGAGAGTCCGATCTTGGGCATCCGTCAGGTCTCCATTGTCATCGATAAGGCTTCCTCAAGAGTCGTGCGTCCCTCGACAACCTTGGTGAGCGCGGCGGCGCGCAGGGACTTCATCCCCTCGGCAATGGCCGCTTTCTTGATCTCTATGATGGTCTCGCCGCGGAGGACCATCTCTTTGAGATTCTGGGAGAAGTCCATGACTTCGTAGATCGCGACTCGTCCCTTGTAACCCGATCCATTGCAGGCCATGCAACCCCTGCCTGCAAAGGTCTTGAAAGTCCCGACCTGCGCCTGGGTGTATCCCGCCTCCAGCAGCTCCTCCGGCTTGAGCTGGGTCTCGATCAAGCACGACTTGCAGACGGTGCGCAGCAGGCGCTGCGCGACGATCGTGTTGACCGAAGCGACGACGAGAAACGGCTCCACGCCCATATTGGTCAGACGGGTGATGGTACTTGGCGCGTCGTTGGTGTGAAGCGTGGAGAGCACCAGATGGCCGGTGAGCGCAGCCTGGATCGCGATTTCCGCTGTCTCGTAGTCACGAATTTCGCCGACGAGGATCGCGTCCGGGTCCTGGCGCAGCAGGGCGCGCAGGATGGCCGCGAACGTCAGTCCAACTTCCTTCTGCACCTGGCACTGATTGATGCCTTCGAGGTTGTATTCGACCGGATCCTCAGCCGTGGAGACGTTGTCCGTGACCTTGTTGAGCTCGGACAGCGCCGAATAAAGCGTGGTCGTCTTACCGGAGCCCGTCGGTCCCGTGACCAGTACGAGACCGTTTGGCGCCATGATCCCCTTCTTGAAGATGTCGAGCTGCTTCTGCTCAAAGCCCAGCTTGACCAAATCGAGGTTGAGATTGCCCTTATTCAACATACGAAGGACGATCTTCTCTCCAAAGAGCGTGGGCAGCGAGTTCACGCGGAAGTCGATATCCTTAGTCCCCGCCTTGAGCTTGATGCGGCCGTCCTGCGGGATACGGGTCTCTGAAATGTCCATGCGGGACATGACCTTGAAACGCGCCGTCACCGCGCGCTTCATCTCTTTGGGAATCTCCGCCATCTCGTAAAGCACGCCGTCGATACGGAAGCGGACGCGGACCCGGTGCTCATAAGGCTCGAGATGGATATCGCTCGCTCCGCGGCGGATTCCCTCGCTTAAGATCCCGTTGACGAGGGTGATGACGGGAGCGTCGGCCGGATTAGAGTTCTCCTCGATGTCGTGGATCTGGACGAGCTCGAGCGCCATGGTGGCCTCGGGTGCGTCTTTCTTGTCCTTTTGCTGCTGCTGCTCCTTTTTGAAGCTCTCGATCGCGGCTCCGACGTAGGCCGCTCCGCCGTAATAGCGCGAGATCGCGGCGTCGAAAGCCGAGTAGGTGGTGAGCACCGCCTCGACGTTCATCTTGAGAAGGAAGCGCAGGTTCTCCAGGACCGAGGCGTTGGACGGGTCGCAGATCGCGACGACAACACTGCCGTTGGAAGCCTGGATCGGGATGACCTGGCTTCGCTTGGCGACGTCGGGCGTCAGGAGCGTCAGCACTTCCTGCGACACCTCGAACTTGGAAAGATTGATGCTCGGCAAGCCGAATTTTTGGCTCAGGTAATAAAGCAGCTTCGGTTCCGCGATGTACTTCTTCTCGATCAGGTAACGAACATAGCTCTTCCCGACCTTAGCGACCGCTTCAGCCTCCGCGAAATGCGCGGCAGTGATGATCTTGTCTTTGAGCAGCAACTCCGCGAGCGGGCGTGACATGAACGCTCCCCATCCTCAGGGACTTTGAATCCGGCCTACTGGCACTTGATTCATGGTCACGTCGCTAACAAATATTGTCAATTCGGCAAAACTTTCCGGGCTTCGGCGATATCCTGCGCGATGCGGATCTTGAGCTCGTCGACTCCCGAGAAGCGTCTCTCCTCGCGGATTCGCGTGACAAACTCAACTGTCAGCCGCTCGTCATAGACGTTGCCCGAGGAGCGCAAAAAATGGGTCTCGATCACGGGATTCGTAGGATCGACATGGAACGTTGGCCTTACGCCGACGTTGGTGACTGAAGGAATAGCTTTGCGCGAATCGCCGAGATAAGACAACGTCGCATACACTCCGTTAGGCAGACGGATCTTGGCGGGCATCAATAAATTGGCCGTCGGAATACCGATGCGATCGCCGCGGCCATCCCCGTGCACGATAGTTCCGCGATAGAAGAATCTCGACCCAAGGAGCTTGGCCGCGGTTTCCACGTCTCCCGCGGAGAGCAAACCGCGGATGCGCGAGCTGGAAATCGGGCCCCCTTCAGCCGCGAGCGCCTGAACCACGGTCAATTGGACGCCGGCTTCCCGGCACAAATCGCCCAGCAGCTCCGTGTTACCCGACCGCCCTCTGCCGAAAGCGAAGTCAAAGCCGACCACGATGGCCCGCGCGCCGAGACCGCGCACGAGGATATCGCGAAAAAACCGGGCCGGCTCCATCGACGCGAAGGAGGCGTCAAAAGGCTGCTCAACCAGGAGCTCGACGCCCAGGCCGGCGATGAGGTCAGCGCGCTCCTCCCGCATGCAAAGCAATTCCTTGGCCGGCGCCTGATTCGGCTCAGCGGGTCGAAGCACCAGTTGCGGATGAGGCCAAAAGGTGAACACTGCCGGCATCACGCCAAGATGAGCCGCCTGCGCGACAGCTTTCGATAGGATCGCGCGATGTCCGAGATGGACTCCGTCAAAGTTGCCGAGCGCGACCACCGTACCCCTGCTCACGGCCTCAGGGACGGATGCGTTCACTCCATGGAGAATTTTCATTGCCGTACTCATGCTCGATCAGCCAGTCAACGGTCCTTGAAGCGGAAACCGCACTGCGCCACCTCGGAATCAATGGCGTCAAAAGGATAATTCCGGCAGTTGGCCGGCCGCAGATCCCCATACACCCTGCAGTAAGGCAAGTCATGGGCGTCTCGGCCCAAAAAAGGGCAGCGGTAAACCAGCTCGCAACAGGCCCCGCACCGATGGCAGTCCCCAGTACGGTTCTCGATGATCGACCGCAGGACATACTCGGGCTTAAAGGTCCCGAGCCAAAAGCGACGGGTCTTGCGCAGGACCTGGCCCACGAGGCCCGGCCTGACCACGTTGCGGCCGTACCATTCTCTCAGCCGATTCATGAGGGCGTGCCGGAGACTCATTCCCACCATTACTCATACCGGAATGTTCCGGGTCAATGAAAAAGCCCCGCTTTCCGGTTCCTTCCGGAAAGCGGGAACCGATCAAGCCAGGAACAGCATTTCGCGATACTTGGGCAGCGGCCAGAAGTCGTCGGCGACCACGGCTTCTAGCTCGTCACTCAGTCCGCGGATTTCCGCCATGCACGTTGATACCTCGCGCGAGAGCAAAGCCGCCTTCTCTTCCTCGGTGCCGAGAGTCTCGACTTTGTGGAACAAAGTCTCGAGCTGGGCGCGCTTGGATTGCAGGGTGCCCAGAATGCCGCTGACCCTGGAGAGCATCTCCGCCTGCGGAGCGGTCACGCCCGCGGCTTTGGCTGAGGCGACGCCCTGCGCGAGCGACAGATGGTAGGCGTAGCCCGCTGGCAGAATCATGGTGTCGATCATGTGGCGGAGCGTGTCGACCTCGATGAAGAGGTTCTTGACGTAACGCTCAGTGCGGACATGATAACGCGATACCACTTCGGCTTCGGAGAAGATGCCCAGGCTGGTGAGCAACTTCTTCGAGCTGTCGGAAACAATCTCCGCCAACGCCTCCGGGGTCTTGCGAAGATGGGGAAGACCGCGCTTCTCGGCTTCCTTGACCCATTCATCGGAGTAGTTGTTGCCTTCGAAGCGGATGGCCTTGGTGGCGATGATCACTTCGCGTACGGTCTCGAGGATCGCGTTCTCCACCGGGGTTTTCGCGGCCAGCTTCGTTTTGAGGATCGCAGCCACCTCGTCCATGCCGTCGGCCGCGGCCGCGTTGAGCAAAGTGACCGGAAACGCGGTTGAAGCCGAGGCGCCCACGGCGCGGAACTCGAACTTGTTGCCGGTGAAAGCGAACGGCGAAGTGCGGTTGCGGTCCGTGTTGTCCTTGGAGACTTCCGGGATCTTGTTGACGCCGAGCTTGATCACAGCCGCTTCGCCGCTGGTACCAGCGAGGCCCTTTTCGAGCTCATTGCAGATGCGGTTGAGCTGGTCTCCCAGGAACACCGAGATGATCGCCGGGGGAGCTTCATTGGCGCCGAGGCGGTGATCGTTCCCCGAGGACGCGATGCCGGCGCGGAGCATGCCCGCGTGCTTGTGAACGCCCTTGAGCACCGAAGCCAAGACCAGCAGGAAGCGCAGGTTCTCATGCGGAGTCTTGCCGGGATCGAGCAGGTTTTCGCCATCGAGATCCGGGCCGGAGGCCGAGACGCTCAAGGACCAGTTATTGTGCTTGCCGCTGCCGTTGACGCCGGCAAAGGGCTTCTCATGCAGGAGCATGGAGAAGTTGTGGCGCTGGGCCACCTTGCGGAGCACTTCCATGGTGAGCATGTTGTGGTCGGTCGCGAGGTTGGCTTCTTCGAAGATCGGCGCTGTTTCGAACTGGCTTGGAGCCACTTCGTTATGGCGGGTCTTGGCGGGCACGCCCAGCTTGTACAGCTCGTATTCCACTTCGGACATGAAGGCGAGCGCGCGAGCCGGGATCGAGCCGAAGTAATGGTCCTCGAGCTGCTGACCCTTGGGCGGCTGGCCGCCGATCAAGGTACGGCCGCTCATGACCAGGTCGGGGCGGAGACTGGCAAACGCACGGTCGATCAGGAAGTACTCCTGCTCGACGCCGAGGGTCGTGACGATGCGCTTGACGCCCGTTTCACCAATGAGGTGCAGGAGGCTGACGGCCCTGTTGGAAAGGACTTCCATCGAACGCAGGAGACCCGTTTTTTCGTCCAGCGCGTCACCATGGTAGCTGATGAACACCGACGGAATACAAAGGGTCTTGCCGTTGGCATGCTCGACGATGAACACCGGGCTCGAAGGATCCCAGGCGGTGTATCCGCGGGCCTCGAAGGTAGTGCGCATGCCGCCGGAGGGAAAGCTCGATGCGTCAGGCTCGGACTGGATCAGTTGCGAGCCGGTGAACTTCTCAATGGCCTTGCCATTGTCATCGAAGGAGATGAAAGCGTCGTGCTTCTCGGCAGTGAGGCCGGTTTGAGGCTGAAACCAATGGCAAAAATGAGTCACTCCACGAGCCATCGACCATTCCTTGATCGCATGAGCGATCGTGTTGGCGGTTTCCTTGTCGAGCTTCTTGCCCTTTTCGATGGTGGCGGTGAGGTGATTGAAGACATCCTTCGGCAGCTTCTCTTTCATCTTCTGCATATCGAAGGTGTTCGCCCCGTAAAAATCGCTCACGCGCATCCGGCGACCGTTCTCGTCCCGAGGGGGGTCAAACTTCCGGGGGGTGCGGCAGTTCACTTCACGGATCGCGTCAAAACGGGCTTTCGCCCCGATTCCAGTGTTCATTTCATTCTCCTGTTTTCAAAGTGAGGAACAAAGACTCAATGCTGTCCCTGGTAAAAACCTTATATCCGATCTCGTTCGAATTCGGGAGCAATATTTGATTGTTTTGGTCTTGTTTAATGAAAATTCAGGCCTGATTCCTAGCCTTGCGCAGGGACCATACGGCCTCCTGAGCCATTGCCGCTTTTTGTCCCAACTCCTGACGCGCGTTCTGCTCGCCCACCCCGCCGCCACCCCCGGCAAAACGAACCGCCTCGGCATGCTCCAAGACTTCTTCCAATCTGGACCAGATCTCCGGCGCGACCCCGTGATCCTCAACGTAAATCCGCTTCAGATCCTCCCGGGCCAATGAACGAGCCCCTGCCGGATGATAGGCTTCGAGCTCGTCGAGGATGAGATCTGACAGCTCGTCGTAAGTCCGACTGACCTCGGCCCAGGGTAGCTCCGCCGGCGCTCGGCGCGCCGCAGTTTTAACGGCATCCCAACGGACGTCCAGCCCACCCGTGCGGCGCGATCGGACCGCCTGGCGTCGTCCCTGACCGCGCAACACAAAGAGATCTCTCATGACCCAGCCCAGAAGAGCGAGAAAAGCCGCTCCGGCTAGCCAATAGAGCCAGCGCCAAAGAGGCTGCCCTAGAATGCTGAGATAGGTCCCGGAAACATCAGGACTCTTGAGGTAGCGGAGGGTTTCCGGCTTGGGGGCCTCCGTCGCCGAAGTGCCTTTGGCCGTGCCAGCGCCAGTCGTCGTAGGCAACGCAGTCGCGGTCGAGCCAAGAACCGGCTGCACGGGCTGGGAGCCGGGCTGCGGGGCCAACACGTTGAGTTCGATCGGCTCGGTCGCCCGAGTTACGAACTTCTTCTGGATCGGGTCAAAGAAACTGAATTCCAGGCCCGGCAAGCTCACCTTGCCTTCGGCCCTCGGAATGAGCACCATCTCAAAGAGCTTTTCCCCCACGCCGCGATTGCTCTTGGCCGAACCCTTGGAGTCGTAAAGCTCCACGGTGTCCGGCCATTTCGCCTTGGGTTCGCCGATCGCCGCGACATTTCCTTTGCCCTGCACGAGGACCTTGAGATTGACCGCCTCGTTGGCGTGGACCTCCGTCCGATCCGCCGTCGCGGTCACGCTGAAATCGCCGACCGCGCCCGTGAAAGACGGGGGCCGCCCTTCGGACGGAAGCGGCGTCACTTCCACCGTCAGGGTCTCGCTCAGGGCCGACGAGGTCTGCGGAGCCATCTGCCGGAAGAACTGCATGAACGGATCTTCGCCGTCATCCATGCCGCCCTGTGGATAGTAGGCAAACTTGGTTCCGATCGGA
This sequence comes from uncultured Bacteriovoracaceae bacterium, assembly GCA_964467785.1. Classification (GTDB taxonomy): domain Bacteria; phylum Bdellovibrionota; class UBA1018; order UBA1018; family UBA1018; genus CAYXVB01. The sequence continues at coordinate 6,311 of CAYXVB010000049.1, read as the reverse complement.
TCGATCCGGAGCTTACCTTCCTTGAGCGGATAAGCGGCATAGCGCACCAAAAGCATGCGGTCGTAAGGAACTCCGTCGAGAACGACGCGCTCATGGTCGAGGCGGGAGCTCATGACCGGGGTTTCGATCTGCTCTTTGAGAAAATCCGGGAGCTGCGGCCATTTGTCGACTTGCAGATTGCCGAATCGTACCTTGGTATAAAGGTAATAGCTGACGATCAGCTGCTCGCCTTTGAAGATGCGATCCTTGTTGACCTCGGCCCGGATCATGAAATTCCGCCCGGAGACCTGCTTGCCCGCGCCTCGAAGTCCGACCCCGCTCCCCCCGTAATTCTTGGGCGGCGGCGTCGCGGCGCCCGCCGAGGCGACGTACACACTGATGTCCGGCGCGCTCAAGTCGCGGCCGCCAGCCTCGAGGCGGATGTTGCGGATCTGCAGCGTACCCGCGCGCAATGGGCGCAGCACCTTGGTGAGCTTCTGCGTATTTCGGACCAAAAACTGCCCGGTCGTGCCGTCGTACTCCGAGCGGACAAAGTTGCTGTTGAACTCGTTGACGACCTCGAAGTCCGGAGCGTCGTACGCGAGCTGCCCGACCCGCACCCTGCCGTCAGAGGTGACGTTGAACATGAGGGACACGGATTCGTCCTTGCCGATCTGCCTACGGTCCACTTCGGCGGTGAAGCTGACCTCCGATGCTGCGGCGTTCGCGAGGGTCGCGACCAGCGCGGCGCCGCCCAATATCGAGGCCACCATCGATTGACTCCTACTGCCCAAAATCGGATTCATATACCTGTCCGTTCTCACCAATCTTTGTCCGTGGACTGCGGCCTGCCATTTTGGTGGCGCATGCGCGATTGCAGTTCGCGCTCCTTGTTTTTCAACTCGGACATGACCCGTTCCGCGTCTTCGGCGCTGAACTTCTGCGACTTGAAGCGCTCGCGGCTTCGCTTCGGATCCTCGTACTGTTTGTTCTGCTGCGGGTCCTTCTTCTGATCCTGCTCGTCCTGCTTGCCTTTGTCGTCTTTGCTGTCTTTGCTTTCCTGCCCGCTCTGCTGCTTGTCCTGCTGTTCCTTTTGGTCCTGCTGATCCTGCTGATCCTGCTTCTGTTGCTGCTTCTGCTGGTCGAGCAGGAGCTGCAGGTTCTTGCGCGCGTCCTCTTCGAGTTTGGCGCCTTCCTTGCCGCCGAGCTTGCGGGCGGCCTCGATGGCTTGCAGATACGCCTCGGCTGCCCCACGGACGTTTCCCGCTCCCCCGCGGATCACGCCCTGGTTGAAGCGGGCACTGCCTGCGACAGACCAATCTTTTTTCACTTCCGCGCTACGCGCAGCTTCGTCAAAGGACTTATCCGCCGCGGCGGGATCCTTGGTCATCGCCTGCAGGTCGCCCATGTTGTAGGAAAGCGCTGCCGAATCGGGGTTCTTGGCCTGCGCTTGGCCGAGGAGCTGTTTGGCTTCGTCAAGCTTGCCTTCCTTGAGCGACTGGATGGCGTTTTCGTTGTCGAAATAACCGCCCCCATCCATGCAACCGGTCAGAAGGAACAGACAAGCAACCGCGATCAGCGAAGCCGCGGGACGCGACTTCCGCGCGCTCATCGAAAGATCCAGCAACAGCAGCAGTACGGCGATCAACAGCGGAATCTGATATCGGTCCTCGAAAACGACATACTTGCGCTCGGCGAACTCCCCTCGATTCAAAGCCCCGATGTCCTGGAGGATCTCTTCGAGCTCGCCTTCCCCCGGCGTGACGTTCCAATAGCGTCCGCCGCCGGCCTCGGCGAGCTTCATCAGCGCGTCCGGCTTGAACGTGCTGACCACCGTCTCGCCGTTTCGGGATTTTTTGTAGCCGCGAAGCTGCCCAGTCTCGTCGCGCACCGGGACGGGGCCGCCCCGCTGGGTGCCAACTCCCAAGACATAGAGGCGAACGCCAGCGGACTTGAGTTTCCCGGCCGCCTCGGTCGCAGCCTCCTCATGGTCTTCGCCGTCAGATAGGAGCACGACCGCCTGCGATGCGTTCTTTTGATCGGAACCCTTGGCGCCTTCCTCCGCTCCGCGGTCCAGCGCGGTACGGGCGCCCTCGAGGCCAAGCCCGATATCCGTGCCCTGCGTGCTGACCGACCTCGTGCCCAGCATATCGAGGGTTTCGAGGAGGTAATCCATATCCGTGGTGAGGGGAGACGCCGTGTAGGCGCTGCCCGCGAATCCGACCAGCCCGACCCGGTCACCGCGGAGCCGCTCCACCAGCGCACGCAGCAGATGCTTGCCCTTGCGGATGCGGCTGGGCGCGATGTCCTCAGTCTCCATACTGCTCGAAACGTCGAGCACCACCATCACGTCGAGGCCGTTGACGCTCGAGGTTTCCTCTCGAGTGCCCCATTGCGGATGCGCGAGCGCCAGGATCAGGAACATGCCGGCCAGCAACCTGACGCCGAACTTCCGGATCGTCGCCCGCGGATGCAGCTCCGGGATCACCGACGGCCAGAGCAATTCGGAAACAAAGCTCCTGAGCTTCTCCACTCGTTTCTTCTGGTCCCACGCGGCCCATGCATAGAGCAGCGGCAGAAGAGCCAGCAGCCAGAGCCATTTCGGTGCGGCAAAGCTCATATCAGCAGCCTCCACCAACCCCGCGCCAGGATCCGCTCGATCAGGAGAAGCAGGGCCCCAGCTTGCAGCCACTTTTGGTAACGGTCCTCGTACCGGACTTTTTCCTGCGACTTGATGTCGGTTTTTTCGAGACTGTCAATCTCGCGAAACACGCCGAAAAGCGCTCCTTCTTCCTCGACGCGATAAAACTTCCCGTGGGTGATCTTCGCGATCTGCCGGAGAAGCTCCGGATTGAGCGCGTTGTCAAACCACTGATAGGTCGTGATCGTGCGACCGGCGATCTCCTGTCGGATGGGCAGGCGAACACGCCCCTCGCGCCCGATCGCGATGGTGTAGACCTTGATGCCATAACCCTGCGCCAACTCGCCGGCCGTGGCCGGATCGACCTGGCCCACGTTGTTGTCGCCGTCGGTGAGCAAGACGATCACGCGGCTCTTGGCTTTGGAATCTCGGAGGTGGCTCACGGCGAGCGCCAACCCATCGCCAATTGCGGTGCCGTCCTTGAGCATGCCGGGCTTGACGCTCTTGAGCTCCTTAAGCACCAGTCCGTAATCGAGCGTCAACGGCGCAAAGGTGATCGCCTCGCCGCTGAAACCCACGAAGCCGATCCGGTCGTTCTGCCGGCCCTTGATGAATTCCTCCATTGTGGCCTTGGCAAGCTCGATTCGCGGGCGATCACCCATGTCCTCGATGTTCATGCTGGCCGAGAGGTCGAGCACCATCAGAATGTCCACGCCGCTCACGGTGCGCTCGGTCTGCCGGAACGCCGCTTGCGGCCGCGCGAGCGCGACCACGAGCAGCGCGAGCGCGAGATACCGGATCGCAAACAGCCCTCGGAGCGGATTTCCGCTCGCGGCGATCCGCGGCACCGAAAGCGGGAACACGGCGCGCGCCGGGCGATTGCGCTTCATCCACCAAAAATGAAGCAAAGGGATCAGAAGCAGGAGCGCGAAATAGATCGGGTCAGCGAACCGCATCGCCGCCTCCTGATGCGCCTATCCGAGTCGACGGGGCCACCGGATGCGTGACCCGTGCACGCCGCGTCTCTTGAACGAGCTGGCGGGCGGTGCCAAGCACTTCGCCCGGTTCCCGCGACTCAGGGACGCGATCGGTGAACTTGACGACGTCGAGCTTGAGAAAAAGCGAGCCTAGCTTCAGCGCGACCTTTTCGCCCACATAGGCCGAGGTGTTAAGGCGAGTGAGGATCTCCTCCGAAGTCATCTCCGACGCATTGAACCCATAGCGCGCCCCGATGTACTCCTTAAGCGCCTCGGAAATCCCGAAATAGTGCTTCTTGAACTCGCCGCGCTCGGCGAACCCGGCCTTCTCGATCGCAACGAGCTTGTCGATCGCGATCTCGTCCTCGGATTTCAGGGGCGCTTTGAGCGCGGGCTTGAGCGCCGCGCGTTTACGGAGCCACTTCCAAACGGCCCAGCCGACGAGCGACAGCAAGAGCAGCGCAAGGGCGCCGCCCGCCACCACAATCTCGGTCGGATAAGGCAGCCGCATCGGCTCCCGCAGGCCCACCGCCTCCTGAGGCTTGGGATCGTCCTTGGCGATCGCTGATTCCGACTGCAGCCGCAAAGGCTGCGTCCGCGCAAAGGGCTCCGCGCCCGTTCCGGCGGGAGCGCCCTGCGCATCGCCGTCCACGATCGCGAGCGACGGCAGGATGACTTCACCCGGCTTGAGCACGACGACTTCAAAGATCAGCGGCGAGGTGCCCTTGCCGTCTGTGAGGAGGAGCAGGCCGGAGTCCTGGAGCGGATCTTTGGTATTTATACCTGGATTTTCAGACGCGCTCGACGCCCCTCCGACAGGCTGAGTAGGAGCCGCATGCATCTCCCCGGGAGCCAGCGCGACCTTCGCACCGGGGCGATCCACGCCGTCGACCTGAATGCGCACCCGATCCCCGACCCGGATCGCGCCTTTGCCAACTCCTTGAGCCGCGGGCTCGATCACCACCAAGTCTTTCGAAGGCAACGCGAGAAACTGCTCGTCGCTCAAAACCGTAGTGGACGGAACCGACGTCGCCGCACGTCCCGCACCCGCACCCGCTTCCGCCGGGCGGCGCAGTTGCTTCTTTGGGACGTTCATCGGCGACTCCTTCTGCGACGGAAAAACTTCACCACCGCATCCGCGTAATCTTCGCGCGTGTGGACTTCGAGCAGGTCCACCTCGCCGCCACGAAAGGCTTCGTCGCGTTCATCGGCGCGTTTCTTCCGTTGCGACTGGAGCCACTGCTTGAATGCGTACGAGCCCGTATCCACCCAGCTCTCGCCTCCCGTCTCGGGATCAGCCACGAGAATCCTGCCCACATCGGGCACCTCGGCCTCGCGCAGGTCGGCCACTGAGATCGCGATCACGTCATGGCGCCGCGCGAGCCGGCGCATCGCGGTGCCGTAATCCTCGGCAATGAAGTCGGAGATCACAAAGACAACCCCGCTGTGCTTCATCACTCGTCCCGCCGCATCCAGCGCGAGGTCCAGGCGCGTCCCGCGGCTCTGCGCGCGATGCCCGATGATCTCCCGGATCATCCGCGCCACCTGTTGCTTGCCTTTTCTGGGTGGAATGACCTTCTCCACCCCGCCCGCGAACAGCAATAGCCCCACTCGGTCGCCCGAGTTGAGCGCCGCCCAAGTCAGCATGCCCGCGATCTCGGCCGCGGCCTCGCTCTTGAGCTTGCGATCCGAGCCAAAGGAATTGGAACCCGACACGTCCACGATCAAGAAGACGGCAAGCTCGCGCTCCTCTTCGTATTTTTTGATCAGCGGATCGCGCGAGCGCGCGCTCACCTTCCAGTCGATATGGCGGACGTCATCGCCGGGCACATAAAGTCGGTGCTCGGCAAACTGCATGCCCTGACCCTTGAACTGGCTTTTGTAGTTGCCGGACATGACATCGTCCACCCGCTTGCGCGAGGTGATCTCGATCATCCGGACCTTTCGGATCAGCTCGTCGGGCAGCATGCCCTAAACCCCTTCAGGGAACTTCCACCTGTTCCAGGATAGTCTTAATGATCTGTTCGGAATCCACGCCGTCCGCCTCCGCTTCGAACGAGACGAGCACGCGATGCCGGAGCACGTCGTACGCGATCGCCTTGACGTCCTCGGGCGTGACAAATCCCCGGTGACGGACAAAGGCGTGCGCCCGGCTCGCCTTGGCCAGCGAGATCGTCGCGCGAGGCGAGGCGCCCACCTGGATCTGCCCCTGCAATTTCGCGAGCCCGTACTTTTCCGGGAAACGGGTCGCAAAGACGATGTTCAGGATGTAGTCCTTAATCTTCTCGTCCATGTAGATCCGTGAGCAGAGCTCACGGGCATCCAGCACGGTCTGCGGGTGACAGATGCGGTTGACCGCGGGCGTCTTGAAGCCCGACATGCGGTCAAGGATCGTCTTCTCCTCGCTTTGGTTCGGATAGCCGACCTTGACCTTGAACAAGAAGCGGTCGAGCTGGGCTTCGGGCAACGGATAAGTGCCTTCCTGCTCGATTGGATTCTGAGTGGCGAGAACGGTGAACGGATCCTCGAGACGATAAGTGGTATCCCCGATGGTGACCTGATGCTCGCCCATCGCTTCGAGCAGCGCGCTTTGCACCTTGGCGGGAGCGCGGTTGATCTCGTCGGCCAGCACGAGGTTAGTGAAGATCGGACCCTTACGCGGCGTGAACTCGCCGGTTTTTTGGTTGAAGATCATCGTGCCCACGAGGTCGGCG
>CAYXVB010000048.1:0-22545 GCA_964467785.1 uncultured Bacteriovoracaceae bacterium | reverse complement strand
GTAGAAAAATCTACCCAACTAACATAAAAAATCTACCGTCGATATTTTTGCAAATCTATAAACACTTGAATATACTAAGAAAATTGGGGTGACTGACGGGACTTGAACCCGCGACCCTCGGAATCACAATCCGATGCTCTAACCAACTGAGCTATAGTCACCACAGACGAGTGTCGAGCGGTGTTTTTAAAGGTTATTCTTTCGTGTGTCAACCGGAGTTTGATTTGGAAAGTGGACCAATGAATTGGAATTGGACCCGGATGCTTCATGAATGCTGCCCGTCTTCCTAAAGATACATCCGCCGAAGAGGGAGGGGGCAGGCAACTCCAGTCCCTCATCCAAGTCCTTGACTTCAGGATATCTTCGAAGGATTTTAGGGGGATATGACCAACCGCCTTGTGCATCGTTTCGTGGCCATTCTTCTCGTCGCGGTCGGCTGGAGTGCCTTGCTCTCCGTCCCGGCGCGCGCCGACGTCTTTACCTTGCCGCACTTCGTTCATCCGGGGGATTGGGCCATCGGTGTGCAGCCCGAGATCACCTTGAGCAACGGGGCGGGTCTGGGAGTGGACGTGCATTTTCAGTACGGATTGAATGACCTGGCCAACGTCAAGGCCCGTCTGGGTACGGGGGCGAGCTATCGGCATTTCCGTTATGGAGTGGCCGGCACGATCGATTTCTTTCCGGATATTCAGGGTCAGCCGGGCATTGGAATCGGCGCGTCGGCGGACTACGTCAACCTGTATTCGGGAGGGGGCCAGCTCGAGATCAAGGCCATCCCTTATATTCACAAGACGCTTTTTGTGAACACCTCGGGAAAAGACGGGCAGAGCGACGAAATCGAGCCCTACCTCGCCGTCCCGGTCGGGATGTCGTTTAACAGCGGTGCTTATGCGGGGATCTCCCAGGTCGTCGTGGGCTCGTTCTTTAAGAGTAGCGAGCATTTCCGCTTCAATCTCGAGATGGGCATCGCGATCAACAATTCCACGAGCTTCATCTCTGGCGGGGTGGCGTATTACTATTAAGCGTCGCCATCGCGCGGCCACTCTGGCGCTGGTCGCCACGATCGGCCTGACCGCGTTCAAGCTTGTCGTCGCGCTCGCGTCGGGGTCGGTGGGGGTGCTCTCCGAGGCGCTACACTCGTTTTTGGATCTCATTTCGGCCAGTATTTCGTTCGTTACCGTACGCCATGCCATCAAGCCCGCGGATGACGATCACCCGTTTGGGCACGGCAAGTTCGAGACCCTTTCGAGCCTCTTTGAGGCGCTTCTGCTTACGGCCGCCGCGGTTTGGATCGTGGTCGAGGGGATCCAACACCTACAGCAACCCCAACCCATTCAGCATCAGAACCTCGCGATGGCGACGATCTTCATCTCGATGGTGCTGAGCTATTACGTCTACAAGAACAATCTCGAGGCCGCGGAGGAGACGGAAAGCACCGCATTGCACGTCAACGCGCTCCATTTTCTGGCAGACGTCGTGGCGAGCGGGGGCGTACTCATCGGGCTGGTCGTGATGACGGCGACCGGCTGGACGATCGTCGATCCGATCATCGCTTTTGTGGTGGCGGCCTATATCTTTGTGATCTCGCTCCAGCAGGTCAAAAAAGCCCTGTTGGAGCTGACCGACTCGCACTTGCCTGAGGACGAAGTCAGCCGCATCCGTGACATCCTGGACGACTTCAAGGGGCAGAAGCAGATGATCGAAGCTCATGACTTGCGGACGCGCAAGGGCGGAGCTACGCGGCACGTGGACTTCCATATGGGCGTCTGCGGCCATCTGTCGGTGCGCCGCTCCCACGACATCTGCGACCAAATCGAACAGAAGATCTGCGAAACTTATCCGGGCACGTCCGTAAACATTCATGTGGAGCCCTGCGAGGTCGAGCATATCGGCTGTTCGCACCATTGTCCGTACTCTCCGCCCCCGGAAGACCGGGCTAAAAAATATCGAGTCGAAGAATGACGCATCCGAATCCGACAAATCGACCGATGGAGTGGGCCCTTTCCAAGCACGCCGAGTTGAGCCAGGTCCGGGGCGTTTGTCTGGACATCGATGATACGCTGTCGACCGACGGCAAGCTGACTCCCGAAGCGTTTGACGCGCTCTGGGCTCTCAAGCGAGCGGGCTTTGCCGTGGTGCCGGTGACGGGGAGGCCGGCGGGCTGGTGTGATCACTTCGCGCGGTTTTGGCCCGTGGACGCGGTGGTGGGGGAGAACGGCGCGTTCACGTTTTACATGAAAGACGGAGTCCGTCGTCGAATGGACACTCTCGGCGAGGCCGCAGGCACGATCGAGTCGCGGCGCTCGCGCTTGACCGAGCTGGGCCGCAAGATCCGGGCGCGCTATCCGCGCGCGCATTGGGCGTCGGACCAGGCCTATCGGGAGTACGATCTCGCGATCGACATCTGCGAGGACGTGCCGCGTTGGAAGGATGAAGACGTACAAGGGCTTCTCGATCTTTGCGCCGCCGAGGGAGCGCATGCCAAGCTCTCGAGCATCCATGTCAATGCGTGGTTTGGCGACTATGACAAGCGTAGCGGCCTTGAGCACTGGCTTAAGGCTGGAGCTCCGGGCTGTGGACTCAAGCACGTGCCGGCCTGGGATGAGTGGCTGTTTATCGGCGATTCGCCCAATGATGAGCCGCTCTTTGCTTCGTTCACGTTCTCGGTCGGAGTGGCCAATCTCCGCAAGTACCTGGCGGCCGGCAAGGTGCAGCGCCCGCCGCGTTGGATTACAGTGGGCGAGAGTGGCCATGGCTTTGCCGAAATGGCGAGGCGGCTGATCGACTCCCGCGCAAACCCTGACGAGACGAATGGATAATCTCACCCATTCGCTGATCGGTGTCGCGGTGGCCCGCACGGCACTGGCCTGGCGGCGGGGGCGCGAACCCCAGGCTCCGACTCGGGGCGAAGCGCCTCTGCTGGATCGCCTCGCGGTGCTGACTTCGGTAGTGGCTAGTAACCTCCCGGATGCGGACGGTGCGCTGCCGGCGTTTTTACCCCATCTCGACCCGCGCCTCCTTTATCTCACCCATCATCGCGGGTTGACTCACACGCTGCTGCTGTTGCTCCCGTTGGCCGCGATCTCGCTTGGGCTCACCCGGATGATGACATTGAAGAGGGACCGGAACGGGGTGGAGCTGCGCCGCTCCTGGAGGTTTCTGTCTGGGGTCGCGTTGCTTGCGCTCGCGGGGCATGTGGGCGCCGATGCTTGGAACGATTACGGCGTGCATCCGTTTTCGCCGGCGTGGGATCGTTGGTTTTACGGCGGGTTCATTTTTATCGTCGAGCCGCTCCTTTGGCTCGCGCTCCTGGCCTGGCTCGTCTGGGCGGGACGCACCCGAGGAGGGCGGATTACGGGCTGGGTGATCGTCGCGGCGGCAGGTCTTTTGCTCTGGACCAATCCCATGACTTCGCAGGCGCTCTGGCCGGTGGCACTGGGCGCGACGGTCTGGGGTTTGGCGCACCTGGCGGCGCAGTGGAAGCTGAAAAGTCTGAAAGTCGCCTGGGCGGGCGTCTTTGGAGTGCTTTTGGCTTTTTTTTTGGGACGCGAGGCGGTGCGCGCGAAGTTTACGAGATCCGAGTGGAGTGACCTTTCGACCACGCCGGCTCCCGCCAATCCGTTTTGCTGGAAGGTCATCGCAGTCGACGCGGGCGGCGAGACTTATCGCGCGCGAGTCGGAGTGGTCAGCCTTTGGCCGGAGGTGTTCAAGGCTTCCGACTGTTATCGACGCGGAATGGAGCCGGCGCTTGCGCCGCTGCGTCCGGTTGCCCCGGCGGTCGCGGGGGCGGAGCGGGAAGGCGCCGCGTTTTATTGGAAGGGCGAATTCGTCGCCCCTTGGAAAGAGCTCACGACATTGGCCGAGACGGACTGTCGGGCGGACCGGCTGATGGGTTTTGTGCGGGTTCCTTACTGGTTCCGGACCTCAGAGGGCCGGACGCTCGTGGGCGATCTCCGCTATGACCAGCGGGGCGGCGGGTTTACCGAGATGGAATTCGACGGCAAGGCTTTTGGCGATTGTCCCGCGTGGGCCTATCCCCACTGGGACTGGCCGGTGTCGAGGAACGCGCGCAGATCCTGAGGAAGTGGGCTCTCGAACTGGGTCATGAGTCCCGTGAGCGGGTGACGGAAGCGGATGCCCGCGGCATGGAGCGCGTGGCGATGGAGGACGAGTCTGGCCTGCGCTTCGGGCGTGAGGTGCCTGCGCTCGAAGAAGCGAAGCGCTTCCTCCTCGGGAAAGCCGTAAAGCTTGTCGCCGATGATCGCGTGGCCGGCATGATCGAGATGGACGCGGATCTGGTGCTGGCGACCGGTCTTGGGCAGGCACTCCACGAGCGAGTATGTGCCGCGCGGGTTGGTCTGAACTTCAAGCCGTTTGAACTGGGTCAGCGCGGTCATCGCGCCTTCGTGATCCTCGGGCACGGTCATCATCTTGAGCTCGATCACGCTCTTGGTGTGACGGCGCATGCAAGCGTCGACCTTGAACTGCTCGGGCGTGATCCCGCGGGCGATGGCGAGGTAGCGCTTTTCGGTCTGTCGGTCGGCGAACTGTTTGGTCAGGTCCGCGCAGACCTCGCGGGTCTTGGCCAGGACGAGAATTCCGCTCGTCTCCTTGTCGATGCGATGCACGAGGAAATACTCGCGCTCCGCTTTGAGGGGATCCTGAAAGCCGTGGGTCTTAAGGTGGACGAGCAGAGTGTTGAAGAAGTAGCGACCCGCCGGATGCACCGGCAGGTTGGACGGTTTGTCGATGACAAACAGGCCTTCGTCCTCGTAAAGAATCTTATAGTCGAAGCAAACCTCCGGCTCGGGCTTGCGCTCGGAGAGTACCAGAATTCGGTCGCCCTCGAGGAGCTGTGAGCTCGGCTTGAGGCGACCGACGGAGACATGGCGTCCCTGAAGGCGCTCGATGGTGATCGAGCCGTCCTCGATGGCGCGCTGGATCTGCTCGCGCGACCGTTTGCGGTAGCGGTCCTTGAGGAAGCGGTCGAGCCGGATGCCCGTCTGGCCCCGATCCACGAGGTGCGTGACGAGATACTGGTCTTCGGAGTAGGATTCTTCGCGTAAGGCCATGGTTTTCAGTGCGAAGCATTAAATAAACCGAGAAAAAAAGTCAATCAGGAGCGCTCCCCGCCATGTCGAACTCTACGAATTTTCATAAGTACCGGCTTCAGGAACTGGCCTGGCCGCAGGTCGAAGCTTATCTCCGTCAAGGCGGAGCCTCGGCGCGTCGGATTCTGGTGCCGGTGGGTTCGACCGAGCAGCATGGGGTCAGCGGCCTGCTCGGGATCGATTATCTGAGCGCCGAAGCGTTGGCTCAGGAAGTGGCCGTGCGGACTCGGACGCTGGTGGCCCCGGCGCTTCCCTATGGGATGGCCGTTCACCATATGGCGTTTCCGGGAACGGTGACTTTTACGCCCTCGACCTATGTCCAAGTGATCGGCGAGATCATTCAGTCGCTCGCGCGCCACGGTTTCGAGGAGATGATCTTCGTCAACGGACATGGCGGCAATACCGCTCCGATCACCACCGCGTTTTGCGAGGCCAAGATGGGCTCGGAGCGTCTCAAGCTCAAGGTGATCAACTGGTGGACCCTGCCCGAGGTGGCGGCCTACGAGCGCGAGCATTTTGGCGACAAGTCGGGGTTTCACGCCACGGTGGGAGAGATCTCGGCTACGATGCATACGCATCCCGAGGCCTACGAAGCGATCGGGCGGGACCACGTCTATCACGATACGCCGGTGCGTTCGCACTGGCCAATGTCGCCCGCGGAGTTCCGCGAGAACTTCCCGCAGGGACATATGAGCTCGGACCCGTCGCTGGCCACGCGCGAGCACGGGGGGCGGATCTTTGAGATCGCGGTCAAATCGATCTGCGCGATGATTTCGTTCACGTCGGGGTAAGGCGCGCGTGTCGGGTGTGGACCCGACAATTGCAGGGAAATCGTAGTGGGCGAAGTCGGGACGGGTGCAGATTTCGGCTTGTGTCCAAGGCCTTCTGCCTCGGGCGGTTTTAGTACCGCGACTTCATCAGGAAGGTGATGACTTCCTTGGCGCAGTGCTCGCAGTAGCCCTGCTTGGCGCGCATGTTCTCGACGGTCTTGCGCGCGAGGCGCGAGCCTTCGCTGTCCGGGTCGGCGTCATCGGTGCCATAGACGACGATCGCGTCGTGCATCTGGGTGAGTAGCGCCTTTTGTGACTCGAAATAATGCTTTTCGAGCTTGCGCCAGAAGTCTGGGAACACCTTGGCGTAAACGACCTGTTCTTTGGGATGGTCGAGCGACCAAGCGCCGATCTGCGAGATGATGTTTTGCCGGAAAGCGTCGCGGGCGGCGGAATCGTCGGGCGCTTCGACGATCTTTTCGAACTCGGCGATGAGCGAGAAGTCCGGGTCTTCCATTCGGCCGGTGATGGGGTTTTTGGTCTTTTCCTTTTTCAGCACGAGCGAGATCTGCGCGACGTAGCGACGGAGGAACTCCTCCCATTGCACGGAATCGTACAGGCCGATGGAGTCGCGGACTTCCCGGTCCACCCGGTTGAGGTACTCGTTGCGGACGGTGTTCACGAATTCGGCGGCGTTGTGGTAGCCGTCCTTGACGTCCTGTTTGAGGAACTCATATTCGCTCACGTGCTTGACGAATTCCTCGGTCTGCCGGAGCACGGAGAGTGGCGAGAGGCAGGGGAACTCGGGGTTCTGAGCGGCATCAAAGAGGATGGACTTCATCTCGCGCGCGGAGGCGCCCATGCGGCCCTCGTAATAGGGCACGTTGGTGTATTCTTCGAGCAGCCGGTTTCGAGCGGCCTTGAGGATCTTGCGGTCCTCGGGGGCCATGGCGCCGGGAAGCTCGCCGTTGTCGTAAAAACGGGCTTTTTCGAGCGGCGTGAGGTTGGAAACGAGCGCGCTGACATTGGGCGGGAAGTTGATGCTGTTGGGTTTTTTGAGACGAGTGAGGACCGCCCAGAGCGCCACGGTCCATGCGACATGGGGTGCGATATGCTTTTCGCCGGCCATCTGGCGAAGCTGCGGCTGGTAGATCTGCTTTTCGGCGCCGACCTGGAGGAGGTAGGGCGCCCGGATGAGCTCGATCCGGGCCTTGAAGCTCATGAAGTCCGGGAACTCCTTGAACGCGTCGAGCTGGATCTCATTGGTCGAGCCCATGAGCAGGGTGTCGAGGTAGGCGATGGTCGAGCCCACGTTGACGGAACCGGTCTCGCAAGCGGTCAGCAGGTACTTGAAGGTGTCCACCGGGCGCTTGAGCAGGTCGGAGTACTCGATCAGCCCGCGGTTGCCTTCGACGAGATCGCCGCCGAGCGCGAACAGATTGAGGCTCTGGAGCGAGGCGGGCAGCTGGGCCATGCTGCGGTTGTAGGTGAGCTGGTGAAACTGGGCATCGACGTGCATCTGTGGCTCGATGGTGACGAGACCGGAACGGTAGCGGCGCGAATAGTAAAACCGCTCGACCTGCACGTGCATGAGGACCTTGTGGAAGTCGCCGTTGTTGGCGGTGAGCAGCGCGTCCGCGATCATCTTGCAGCGATGACAGGGGCCGCCCTGGGTGAGGTACACGGGCATGCGATCCCAGACTTCGTGCGCCTTGTCTTTGCCCATGAGGTTTTCGAGGGTGGCCAGGCGCTGCTCCGCCGGAATGAGCAGGAGCGGGTGGTCCCGGAGGTCGCAGGGAATGCGGGCGGCGACATCCTCGTCGACGAGTCGCGCGTAGCTGAGCACCTCCTCGCGGGCCTTGTAGTACGAATTGATGCCGAGGGATCCCTTGGTCACCTTGTCGACCGGGAAGATCCAGTTGAACGTGTACATCGCGCCTTCGGGGGCCTGAGAGTAGGTTTCGAAGCCTGCCATGAGCGCATGGATGAGGGAGCTTTTGGCGCTGCCATTGGGCCCGTGCAGGAGGATGAGCTTATTGTTGATCTTCTGCCGCGAAAAGGTCTTGAAGGTGCGGTAGATCTGATTCTGCACTTGCTCTTGTCCGACGACGCTTGGTGCATGGCCGTCCACTCCGAGGTCGAAGACCTTGAAGCGGTCGAGGCCTGAAACGGGATCCGGTTCACGGCCGAAATGGTCCATCATGTCCGCCGCGTATTGCGCCGAGCCGCGTGTTTGCGCCACGGGCGATTCTCCGACGAGCAGCAAGTACTCCTTGTAGGAGAGGACCCGCCGGTTCGTTTCGAACTCTTTGCGGATTTTCTGATCGATGGATCCGAGAACTTCAGCGGCCGACTTGGAACTCTCGTGGGAGGGGCGATTCACCATGTCTTGATGTTAGCATATTCCGGGACTTGTAAAGGTGCTCCGGCAACTTCTCAAGGTGCAGCACGGCGCGGTGCGGTGCGTTAAGTGGTTCGTAAATCGGACCTTGTTGCGCTTCGCATCAAGAGGTTGCCCAAGCGCCATTTGTGCGTCAGCGAATTGGCGCTGGGCGGAAGGACATGCACTCGTCGATTGAATTGATGTGGGCGCGAGTTTCGGATTTCTCGCGAGCGAGTCTTACGGTGCATTCGCGACTGGAGAGACTGCTGCAGAGGCGAGTCGCTTTGGAGATGCCCATGTTGTATGCAGCTGCCGCGTTAAGAACATCGGAACGCGACAAGGACTTGCCTTCGGACCGCATCCGATCCAGGTAGTAACTCAGAAGCACCGTGCCTCCGCCAATACCCGTCAAGTGAAGAGGGTCCGTAACGAAAGAAGCGATCTTCTTCATGGAAGGAGTGAGTTCCGCTAACCGCAGACGGTGATAGTTTGTCCAATTGTCGTGCAGGCGGCTGTGGAATGCGGGCCCCCGATCCTTTTGGCCGTTGTTGAGGATGTTGAGTACCTCGTTTTTGCCATCGGTGTTGAGCTGCAACAGTCCTTTGGCGCGCGCGCTTGACGCCGCATTGCTGTCAAACTTGGACTCTTGATAAGTGAGGCAGGCCAAAAAGGCGGGGGGCAGCTCGAAAGTCAGCGCCGCGAACTCCATTTCCTCGCGAAAGCGGTCAAAGCCTTTAATCACCTTTTCGCCGAGCTTTTGCCCTTTGTGTTTTTCCAGGATGAATTCACGCACGCCGTCCATGTCGCGCAGTCCGTCGATGTTCTTGGGTGAGAATTCACGCGCGATTTTGGAGCGAAGCTTGGCCAGTTCGCTCGTGGCTTTGAGTCCGAGCGGGGATGGATCGCCGCAGGTGACGCAGTGGGCCTGTAGCCCAGAGCCAGCACTCCCGAGCTCGCCTATTCCGGATGTGGCCCAGGAGTTCAGGGGGGCAAAGACCACCGAAACGAGGCTGATCACCGTGCCCAGTAAAAAGCCGAGCCAGGGGGGCGGCAGAGATCGCTTCCGAGGCTGGGATGTTCGACGACAAGTCCTCATTTAGAAGGCTTATCGTCGAAAATCCGGATAATTATGACGCTTTTGCTCTCTTCTTCTTATGGCTGCGGAAGTGTTTCTTTTTATTGGAGTTATCGACTTTTTCAAAAGTCAGGCGCGGGCGCGCGGGATCCAAAGTCGGGTTTTCCAATGTGTTGATCGGTCCATGGGCCGCGACCTTTTTGATGTAGGCCACGGCAGCGTCTCGGAGCAGCACCGAGGTGAAGTGGATCCGGGAGAGGGGAATCCGTTGCAGGGCCCAGCCCACGTCGTCTCCACCGGTAGCCAAAAAGTCGATTGTCGCCAGAGTATACATGCGATCGGGTTGAATCGGTGAGCCGTCGGCGAGCTTGACGCTCAGGATTCGGTTGGTTTCCCAGGGGTCGATTCGGCGGTCGCCGTTGAGATCATCCGAAGGGGCGTCATGATCCCGGGCGATCAGCTTGATCGTCAAGCCGGCTACCGGCGAAAATCCCCGCGAACCGCTTTCGGCCACCCGAAGAATCGTCATCAGCTCCCGTCCCGTGACCTTCATCGTCACCAGGGCGTTATCAAATGGCAGGACGCGAAAGACGTTGCCGAAGGTGATCGAGCCTTGCTCGAGCGGGGCGCGAATGCCTCCGCCGTTGAGCAGTACGACGTCCGCTTGGGTGGCGTCTTTGACCGCATCCGTGACCAGATTTCCGAGCGGGGATTCCTTGATGCGATCATGCTCGATTGCGCGAGCGGCCTGCCCGAGGACTTCCTTCTTGGCAAGTTCGGCGGCTTCGAGTGCGGGTCGCATCAATTCAGCGCTGGCGGAGTCGGCTTCGATGGTTTGACCGTGGAAGTTGTAAGCCACGAGCGGGCCGCGGCCGCGGGGCGGCGCGGGGCGATCGCCGTTGCAGTCGTTCTGGTTCTTGAACACCGCCGGGCAGACCGGTACCGGACCTTCGACGCGGGAGCGGTCCCGGAGCAGCTTTTTGTTTTTGACGTCGTAGTGCAGGTAGATCAGGTTGAAATAGCGGCCGGAGCTTCCGCCCTGGATGACGGGCACGCCCGCGATCCAATGGTGGATGATCTGGTGCGAATGCCCTGAGACGACGGCGTCCACGGTCCCGGCGGGAATCGCGCGGAGGAGCTTGACCAATTCGTCGTCATTCCGACATTCGCCCTGCGAGTCGGTTTCCTTTCGAACGGCCCATCCCAGGGGCGCGCGCCCCACTTCGCAAAAGAGTCCGACATGCGCCGTGATCAACACCATGTCGGCGCCGGCCGAGCGGAGCTTGCGGGACTCGCGCAGGGTCGCTTCCTTGAGGTCGGTGAAGTCGAGCGTGGCGACGTTGGTCGGTCGCGTGGTTTTGGGCGTGTCGCGGGTGGAGAGTCCAATCACGCCCACTTTGAGGCGTCCGACGGAGTAAAGCTTGGAAGGGTAGGTGTTCGGGAAGTCGGCAAGCTTGTCGGTGCCCTTCTCGAAGATGTTGGCGGCGAGATAAGGGTATAGCGCTTCGCTCATCCGGTTCTTGAGCGCCGAAAGAAGATCCGTGCTGTGCGCCGGCTCGGCGCCGTAGTCAAACTCATGGTTGCCCACGGCTGCGCCCTGGAGACCGGCGAAGTTGAAGAATTTCACGAGGGGCTTTCCGTTCTCGCGGTTGCTTTCGATCGTGCCTTGGAACTCGTCGCCCGCGTCGAGCCAGAGGAGACGATTGCCGAATTCCGAGCGCAGGACCTTGAGGTAGGAGGCGAGAATCGCCATGCCACCTGCCTTGTATTCGATGGGTTCAGTGCCCGCGGCTTCGCGCGTGCGTCGCGTCTCGGAGGCGATCGCACCATGGATGTCGTTGGTGCCCATCACCACGATGGTTTCGATCCCTTCGCTTTCGTTGAAGGGCATGATCTCGCCGCGATCCGGTTGCGCTTGCACGATATCCGCGCCGTCGCCGGAGTTTTTGCCGGGACTGCCGCAGGCGGAAAGGACGAAGAGGACGAGAAAGGAGGTGAGCGCGAAGCGCTTGTGGGTCGAGCCCGTCAGGATCTGTTGACGCATTTGCATGCGCAGAAAGTGACATAACGAGGAGAAAAAGAAAACCCGTCCTTGGGTTTTATGGAGCACCCCGTCCTTGGGCCAACTTGAAAACTTAGACTGAGTGTAACTCCTTTTTCTGTAGAGTCACGCCGTGCTGCGTTATCTGGGCGGACGAGTGTAGGGGTGAGTTTGAGAACGGGAGCTGCATCTCCTGCATCCATGCTCAAGATCTCCGGCATCGATCATCTTGTTTTAACGGTCAGTGATTTCGGAAAATCGAAGAAGTTCTACGGCGAACTTCTGAAGTTTCTCGGGTTCGAGGTTCTCGATGACTGCGAGGACGCGATCGGTTGGACCAACGGTAGCACGCGCGTCTGGCTGTATGAAGCGGACGCCAAGGCTCGCAAATACCGTAGGGGCGATATTGGATTCGAGCACTACGCGTTTCAGCTCAAGAGTCGGAAGGATGTCTACGCGTTGGAGAAATTCGTCAGGAAAATGGGCGCAAAGATCGTCGATCCGGCGGATCAATATTATGACGACTATTGGGCGGTGTTCTTCCTGGATCCGGACGGCATGCGGCTCGAGGGCATGCACTACGGCAAATGAGAGTCTTCTTGTGTGATTCCCCCGGGGAAACGCTTTAAGCTTTTCCATCTCCCTTTGAATTTGCCTGCTCGGTGGCCGTAGGCTACCACGGACTCTTCGACAGGTCCGTGTTCTTCGAGGGGGATGGGATGAAAAAGCTGATTCATTTGGGCGTGCTCGGTCTGTTTTTCGTTGTGGCAGGTCCCGCACTGGGATTCGCGGGCGGCGGGTCGGACGCGGGCAATGGTGGCAGCGCCATCGTGTGTCGCGACGCGGGCGGGGCGGTGCAGTCGGTCGAGCTTCTGGACTTTTACGAAGGGCGCACTGTTTATGGGCAGCAAGTGGATCTGGGGACCAAGGAGCTTGATCCCTATGAAAAAGTGGATCGCTACATCCAGCACTTGCAGACCATCGGCTTGGGACCGAACTCGGTGGACGCCCTCCGGGATACCGTGGCGTCCTTCAGGAGTCGTTCCCGCTTTTACTCCAGTACGCGACTGGTCGAAGTGCCTGACAGCGATTCGATCTTGATTCCGGCGGGTTGCCAGCAGGAACAGATCGCCATTCAGCGGCAGACGATGGATGATCAAGAGCCTTACTTTTCGATCAGTCAGGATCTATGGAGTCATCCCAGTTTCGACAACGATCAGAAAGCGGGTTTGATCCTCCACGAAGCGATTTACTATCTGGTGTTGAACTACCGCCACCACCGGAATGTCGAGATCAAGGATTCTCGGCGGGTGCGTTATTTCTTGGCGCAGTTCGCGAACCTTTCCGACCCGTCCCATCTGCGGACCCTGGGTAGGGCGCTCGAGGGCTTGGATTGGGGCACGATCCGCTTTGCAGAATATGAATGCTCGGCGGAATGGATTTATTTTTATGATGAGGACCGGCTTTCCCACTGCCAGCTCTCTGGTGACCCGGACGGCGTGAAGGGGCCAGTGATCCAGGGGGTGATTCGGGACGCTGGTCGCTTGGGATTCGATCGCGATGGCCGCGTGACCAGCATCACGATCCGACGTCCTGAGAATCTGAAAGTCGGAGCGCAGCAGCTCTGGTTCGCTCCGGGAAAATGGATCCGGATCGGCGCGAATGACTCGGTGCTGGAAGGCGATATCTACTATGGCGAGGAAGTCCGCTTTAATGAACCTGGGCGTCTGGACCTGGTTTTGGCTGCTCGGCCGCACGATACCGTGCGCATGGAGTTCAATCCGGACGGGACGCTCCGATTCTGCCTGAAGTGTCAGGGGACGGCGTTCATCCAGGGGGTCACTTTGCCCATCGCGCCGGGAGATGAAAAGGATGGTCCGAGTTATTTCGACACCTATGGCCGCGATTTTGGCGGTCCGGATTACAGCACCCGGTGGATTGTCCGGATTTTAGGTGAGGCGGAGGTTCCGCTTCAGGGCCGGAATCTCTGGCTGAAGGGGGTGGCGCAATTCCACGATCGGGCGGGGGTTGTCGTCGGAGAATTGTCCAGGCCCCTGGAGCAGGAGCTGGGCGGGCACTCCTATTGGGTTCAGGGTTTTTTTCAGCGCTCCATCGATGCCGCGCAGTTAACCGTGTTCGAGCTCGCGAAGGGCGCTCAATTGCCTGCCTGTGGCCGGGGGAATCTGCAGTACTACGCTGGGATGCAGCTCGAGCTGGACCCCCGGAGGTCTTGTGTCAGCGAGGTCGTTCGGGCGATCTCACTTCGCTGATCAGTGACCGTGATGGATCAGCGGATGCTCTCGACCACGCGCTTGAGGTCGGGCTGCGCCTGGGCAAAGGCGCCCTTGCGGGCCGAAAGGGTCACGAGATAGGCGCGGCCGTGGTTGACGGTCGCGAAGTACTCGGTGGTGAAGCCCGGGATCTCGGACTCGAAGTGGCGGGCGTTGATCCAGTTTACGGAGCCCACTTGGACTTTTTTAGCGAATTCCGGTTTTGAGAAAAGTTCCGGGTTCGCGGTGTTTTGGTGCCGAGGGGCTTTCAGTGCGTTGAGGTAGGTGTCGAGTGAATCGTTCGCGTCAGGGGTCTTGGCCGAAATGACCATCAACGCGTCCTGAGTGAGTTCCGGGCGGGTGCTCTTGCAAACCCAGGTGGACTTATCCGGTTCGCATTTCCAACCGCTGGGCGTGAGAAACGGTAGGCCCGTGGCCATGCCCTGAGCGGGTACCGCGGCGAAGGCGGCGGAAGTCGAAAGCGCGAAACCGAGGAAAATTGCGAGCAGGGGCATTGAAATCTCCGTGAGGGGGACTTAACCCGATGCGCACCTCTCTGGCAAAAACTTTTTCTACCAACGCTAGAGTGGAAGAAAAAGGGATTTGCGGGATTGAAGTTGGCCCGATTCAGTTTGTCTCGAGCAGCTCCTCTATTGCTTTTTCGATGAAATCGCCATCAATGGCCGGGTTTATCAATTGTCCCGACTCATGGCAGGTTTTACTGTCTCCGTGGGGTCGGCTGATAATTCCCACTTGATAGAATTGACCGCTTAGCTTGGCAAAGGCGGGGCCTCCTGAGTCTCCGCTGCAAGCGCCCATGTGGCTAGTTTGATCCGTAATGACAAGCTGTTTCTCGAAGCGGCCGGGGACAGTCACCGATCTCATGACTCCGCTTTTCGTGTTGTTTTTTTCATCCACGGTCCCAGCTCCGAACAGTGTTGTCGGAAGGACTGTCTGTTCGAGAGTCGTGCTTCGAGTGGTTGGATCAAGCAAGAATGACGGCATGAGTTTTACCGGAATAGCGGAGGACGGAGCTGGATCCTGAAGGAGGATTACCGCTACGTCATGATCTCCTTTGCGATCGAGATTGAAGTTCGGATGAGTCTTAAAGGCTTTAACTTTTCTCACGTCGAACTTGTTCTCGATTTCACGTGCATCTCTCATTTCCGCGCGCCGATCATAAAGGATCTGATCGGCCGAAAAATTCACCAAAAAGTTTTGGGGAGTATTATCAGTCAGGCAATGGGCGGCCGTAAGAATGAATTGATCGCTTAAGACGCTGCCGGCACAATTGCTGATCCAGACGCGACCCTCGTAATTCTCGAAAATCCCGACCACTGATTTTGCAAGCGGGTCGTGAGCGCTAACCGTAGTCCCTTGTAGGAGGGCATGTGACCCGCGCGCGGTCGCGAAAATAAATCCAACCAGTAGCAGAATTGTTAAGTCGTTTGGAAAACGCATTCTTCCTCTCGATGGCCTAAAAACATCATGAGTAGGCACTTGCAAGCCGTGCCAGAGGCTCATCTATGATCTGTCTTCAGCGGAGAAAGGAGACACATGACAGGTGTCTAAGTTTTCGACATGCCCTGGCGTGATGGAACGAAAGTGAGGGCTGCTAGTGATCGAAACGCAGAGGTTAGATGCCAGGAATTTTCCTGCAGACATACTGATAGAAGAGCGATGTTTCTTTTGTGGCGGCGTTTCGTTGATGGAGGGACTGACAATAGGTCCATAGAGGTATCAATGGGATGGTCGCCATGCCCGCGCCCATCAGTCGAGAGCCCGTCACAATCTCTCGTATCTGCTCTTTTGAGTATCTTCCCGCCAGATGTTCGGAGCGGACGTGAGTGCCCGGTTTTGTCGCATTCAGTTCCATCCAGCGTAAACGCATCCTTTTGCTGTTTTCCTCAAGAAGGGGGGATGACCGGATTTCTTCGATGAGGGAATGACGTGTTTCCTGTGGAATGCTTTGAAGGTATTCAAACTCCGAGAGCATCGCACCGACCTCATGATGGAATCGGTGGTATTCAAGATCCCATAACGATTTGAGGAAGTCCTGCAGGTTGAAACCGGGGCTCAGTTGATCTCTCACAATCGCTTCTTGAATTCCGTGTTCCAGTTCATGAGTCAGAAGCGCGTATTCGATGATCGTTCCCCGAAAGTTTTGAGGAATGACGAGTTTGACCATGTCCTGTCCGGAGTTATTGCCTTCCTCTTTGTTTCGATAGAACTTGCCGAAGAAGTGTTTGCCTTCGGAGTAATAGGTCCGTTGCACGTTTTGCTCGAGGAGCTTTCGTATTTCTGCCGCAACGGGAGGCGTCAAAAGTCTGATGCGTTCGTTGACGACTCGTTCGAACACTTTCCGGGCTTTTTCTTCGCTATTGAACGCTTCATTTTCAAAGATCTCCGCGATCTGTCGCTTCGCTTCGGGGCCCACATATCCTTTTGAAATCGTCCGGCTGATGTCGCGGTAAAGAAGGGCGCAAGAGTCCATGGCCCTGCATGGATTTCCGAGCAGCAAGGAGAGAGTGATGAGCGAAATGAACAAATAGGACCGCACATTGCGTTATCGGCAGTAGAGGCTTTGAGGTTTAAACTGGCGAATCTCTTGGCGCAGGAGGTGTGGCTCCAATGCGGGAGAGTAAAGGACAGTCAAAAGGCTGGCTTAAGTCTCAATCGGAGGGTCCCAGGGAGAAAATGGCTGTCAGATTGGCATCTTCGACAATCTGCGAGGACAGCGAAGACTTGAGGAAGAGTCTCACCGCTGGTTTTGGTCTAGATTCCAGGCACGGGCGCAATCACGCGTCCAATTTACATAGAGGTGATTATGAAAGTCTGGAAACTCTTTACGTTTTTTCTGTTGGCTTTAAGCTGTTCTGCTTGGGCCGACTTCGATTCAGTCCAATCGGCCGAAAACGCAAATTCAGGGTCTCAACCGCGTTATGAGGTCAAAACGGTCACTGGCCGTGCGTTCAATGGAGGTAATGACGCATGCTATTACGCGTACAATGAGGCCTATTCAAAGGCGTACATGGACTGCGAAAGTCAGGGCCTTCAGCTGGTTTACAAAGCAGGGAATTGTAAGTGGTATTCCGCTTTGCTTGTTACGTTTCACTACGTGGACATGAATTACTTCTGTAAGTGATCAACTGAGGCTTACAGAAAACGGTCGCTCTCTTCGTTTGGAGCGCCGCGCTATCTCGGGTTCGCCAAGGATGGCACTCGAAATGAAACGAGTCGGCGCCCTCCAGCGGTGGCAGCCCACCGCTCAGTTCCACTGCACGGGTACTTCGACAACCTTATCGTCGGAGCGCTGGATCTTGACGAAGCCGTTTTGGCGGCCGAACTGGAAGACGTCACGGGTGACCTTCACGTCTTGTAAGCAGTAGTCGATGATCTTTTGGACTTCGCCCTTTTTCCACCATTCGACGGCGAGCAGGCCGTCGGCGGATTTACCCGTGCCGAGCGTGCCGCGCGCGACGGCCTCGAGCTTGAGGTAACGCTGGCGGGAAAGAGTCTCGAGGTCGTACATGATGTCGAAGACGTCGAGCCTGGGCAGACGGAGACCGTAGGCGGCCATTACCGGCAAGTCGAAGCCACGGATGTTGTAGCCGACCACCAGGCGCTCCTCGCAGAGCTCGTTGAGGTCCTTGATCTCGTGCTCGCGAAAGGAAAGGAACTGGTCCGTCTTGGAATCGTAAGCGCAGGCGACCGAGATCTTGAGCTTGTCGATGTGGTCCCAGCCGCCGACGTCTTGGACCAGGTTTTGGGTTTCGATGTCGACGATGAGGAAGTGGCGGTTTTTTAGAAAAAGGCTCGAGGGAACGACGTCCTCCGAGAAGGGCACGCAGCTCGTGTGACGCCAAAATGAGGGATTCAATTTGATGCGGGTGCCCGCGCCACTATTGGGGAGTGCCATGAGCCCTCACCTTTGCTGGAAGGAGGATGCCTTGTCAAGGTGCGCCGAAACGCTCTGGGTGACGACGTGCGTAAGGCACCTTTTAGGTTGTCAACGAGCCAGGGGCAGAGGCATGCTACGGTGCGTATGTCCACCCAGCAGGCGGCAACTGCCTATCTGAATGAAAAGTTTCCCGAATACCTCGAAGACCTGAAGACTCTCGTTCGAATTCCGAGCGTGAGTTTTCCGGGATTTCCGGAGAGCGAAGTGCGGCGCTCGGCCGATGCCGTCGCGGCGCTTTTGAAATCGCGCGGCCTGGAGAATGTGCAGATCCTCGAAGTCCCCGGTGCGCATCCTTATGTCTATGGTGACTGGCTGCACGCTCCCGGAGCGCCGACCCTGTTGCTTTATGCGCACCACGATGTGCAGCCTCCCGGGCGCGAAGAGCTCTGGAAGAGCGCCCCCTTTGAGCCCACGGTGAGGCCGGGACCCGGAGGCGACCGCCTTTATGGCCGTGGCTCGGCGGACGACAAGGCCGGCGTGGTGATTCACACTTCGGCAATTGATGCGCTTTTGCGGACGGAAGGTCAGCTTCCGGTCAACGTCAAGGTCGTGATCGAGGGCGAGGAGGAGATCGGGAGTACGCACCTTCCGCAGTTCCTCAAGACCCATCGCGCCAAGCTCGATGCCGACGTGCTTGTGCTGACGGATACTTCGAATTTTGATTGCGGGGTGCCCGCGCTCACGGTCGCCCTGCGCGGTTTGGTGGGACTGCAAGTCGAAGTGCGAGCGCTCACCAAGACACTTCATTCCGGCATGTGGGGCGGTGCGCTCCCCGATCCCGCGATGGCGCTCACCAAAATGCTCGCGGGACTGACTGATGAGGACGGCAAGATCGCCGTGCCCGGCGTCCTCGAGCAGGTTCGGCCGCTCTCCGCGATGGAGCGCGAGCAGCTCATGCGGGTTCCCTGCGATGTGAAGGAATTCCGCAAGGCGGCGGGCCTCCTGGACAGCGCCGAGCTTTTGCCGAGCGAGCTGCCGCCCTCGGTGCAGATCTGGCGCTACCCGTCGCTTACGCTCAATGCGATCCAGGCTTCGTCGCGCAAGCAGGCGGGCAACATCATCAATGACTCCGCCTGGTGTTACCTCACCATTCGGCTCGTCGCCGATATAGACCCGCAAAAGGTCATCGAGCAGCTTCAGACCTTTCTGAAAAAGCGCGTACCCTGGGGCCTGGAGGCCCACTTCAAGGTCGAAGCGGCCAATGGCCCTTGGGCGACCGTGCCTGAAGGTTGGGCGTTCGAAGCGGCTGAAGCGGCACTCGAGGCCGGCTACGGTCGCAAGCCTTACAAGATCGGCTGCGGGGGGAGTATCCCGTTTGTGCAGCCCTTTGCCGATGCGCTCGGCGGCGCGCCCGCGCTGCTCGTCGGGGTCGAGGACCCTTACACCGACGCGCATGGTGAGAACGAAAGCCTCCTGATCAGCGACCTCCGCAAGTCGGCGCTGAGCCAGGTCCACCTTTTCAAGGAAATGGCGGCCCGCTGGCCGCGTCCGCACTCCTAAGGAGAGATCATGAGCGAAGAAAACAACCTGCCCACGCCGTCCGTCGTGGAGGAAACGCTGAGCGCGCAGCGCGATCACTGGAAACTGATCTGCGAACGCGCCCTTTCGATCTCGCACCGCGATCTGCCGCCCGAGGCGCCCCGGCGCATCCTGCTTTTTGGCGTCGGTTCGAGCCATTATGCCGCTAAATTGACCGCATTCGCGATGATCCGCGACCATTTCCGGCAGCGCGTTCCGGTGGTGAGCTGCGCCTCCCAGGAGATCGGCGTCGAGGTGATTCCGCAAAAAGGTGATTTCGCGATCGCGTTTTCCCATCGGGGACGCACGGAAATTACCCGCGAGGCGATGGAGATCTGCTCGCGCGCCGGCGCCTTTGTCATTCAGGTCAGCGGCGAGAACGCCGCGGAGGCTCCCGCAACCCGCCTGCTGATCACGACGACTCCGCAGGAAAAGGTGGAGCCGCATACCGCCTCGGTGACCGGCGCGGTCTGCGCCGTGACGACGCTGATCCTGGGCACGCGCGCGGCTGAGGAGTGGGAAGCTCTGCGAAGCCTGGGCAATCCGGATCTCGATCGCATGCGAATGAAGGCCGGAACCGGCCCCACGATCCTGCTTGGCGAGTGGGAAGGTGAGTGGCTCGCGCACGAGGGCGCGCTCAAGCTCATGGAAATGGCCAAGCTGCCGGTCCGCTCCTATGGCAGCGAGGAGTTTTTTCATGGCCCGCATACCGCGCTTACGTCCGAGGACCGGGTGTGGCATATCGCGCTGCCCGAGGATCCGCGCGCGGCTCAGATCGCGCAGCTCAGGCCCGCGCATCGCATCGGCGTGATGGCCTCGAGTCCGCTGGCCTGGATGCCGGCGCTCGTCGAGCTGCAGTGGCTGGCGCTGGCCACCGCGCTCAACCGCGGCGTGGATCCCGATGCGGTGAGGGCATGACGGAATGAACACGCGCGCGCGAGAGAGGGCGAGGCGACTTTTGGCACTGGCGCGGCGATTGCTGCTGGTCAGTGCGGCTTTTGGGATAGCTCACGCGCAGGAGGGAGCCCAACCCGCGGCGAAGCCAGGAAATTCGGCCCTGAAAAAGGCCATTTCCGAGCGGTTTCAAAAGAGTGGCAATGGCCAAGTCCGCAAGGTCCTCAAGCTCGGCGACATCGAAGTGGTCCTCACGGAAAGGGCACGCTACGCCTCGGGCATCGAGACATCCATCGGCACGGACTCCCTGGTGGAGACTCGGCGCGCGGGCAAGTCAATCGACAAGGCGGAGTTCAGGGGGCTGGACGCGGTGGGCGGCTACACGGGCTTGCAGCTCCCGCAACATCAACCTCTCAAGGGCCATCTGCTGGTCAAAAAGCTGGGTAATTACGACACCCGTCTTTTGGTGATCGATCCCCAAGGTAAGCTCTTCAATCTGCCGGACGGGACGATTTACGTCAGTCCGAACGAAGAGCTGCTCTTTGCGATCCGCACAACCTCGGGCGAGACGCCCGAATATGCCGTGCTCGATCTCAAGAACCACAAGATCGTGGCCGAGGGACGCAATGACGCCAAAGCGGCGGAGTTCAATCGCGCTTCGCGTTTTTTCCGCGAAGGCATCGTGTATCAGCCGTTTGTCAACGGCACCAAGATCTTTGTCGTGGCGACCGAGAAGGACACCACCAAGACCGCGCTGGCTCACGACCTGGCGATGAATCAGATGATCCGCCTGGATCTCGGGACGGGCGAGCTTACGGTGGAAAAACGCGCGCCCGAGCTTTCGACCGGCGCAATGGTGTTCAAGGAGATCCCGGGCCGCGGGATCGGCTGGACGACGATCCGCTGAGCTGGAGGCGCAAGAGTCTTGTGCCAATGCAGCGCGGCCGCAGGGCTGCATGCCTTAAGGATTGATGTAGCTGGGCTTGTCGGTGAGGAAGTGCTCGGCGCGGTTGCGGCACGCGCCTTTGGAGTAGTGAATGCGTCCTTCGCCTGCGAGGATCATCCGGATCATCTCAAGCAGGTTGGCCTTGAGGACGTATTCGGTATTGGGATAATTGTCGACGTAGCCGAGCTCATAGATTCGGCCAATGCCTTTAGCAAATAGACTTGTTCTTTTATACCAGGTGGCAGGCTGCCCCGAGGAGATCCGCTGGATGTCGCGGACGATCTCGTCATAGTGTTCAGGCGTGCCGTAGCTCCAACTTTCGATCACGGAGGAGTCTGAGAGCCCGAAGTCATAGTAGAAGTCGTTCCGATAGCCCACCGACTTTTTGGATCCACCATAAGTCACCACTGGGAATGGCGTCTTGGGCTTGAGTTTGATGCGCACTCCGATGCTTCCATACATATAGGTTGAAATGGCGGAATTTGAGGCAAACAAGAGGCCGGATTCGACTTTGGCCTTGGGATTCGGAGACCCCTTCCATTTTTTGCCATCGCTCATCGCTTCGGCCATGGTCTGGACTTTTTCCTTCGGACCCCAGCTATAGAGAACGTCCGGAGCGCAGGGTTCGGGAATGGCGCCATCAATGATTTTGTAGCCAGGCCAGATGGACATTTTCGTGCAACGGACAATCGTATCGTTCGCGTCGCCCTCTTTGCCGATCCGCTTGCGCTCAGGGTACCAGAGCTTGAGAAAGTCTTGTACTGGCGCCGCCATCCCGGTCTTCAGGAGTTGGACGAAATGGGAAAGATGGGGACTGTCTTCCGGACTGATCGGCCCCGATGCCTCGTCGCAGTTGATGGCGGGGGACTGGGTTCCCGGCTCGCGTGGCGCGAGTTCGGGGTAGCGAGGGTGGGCTTTAGGCGATAATTCGCACGTCCCCGCATTCGGGATATTGAGCGCGTTCTGGATAAACGGGAGGTTCTTGATCAGCTCGCGTAGCTCCGGGCTGTCATCGCAGCCGGCTTCGAAGCGGGTAAGTTTTCCGCCACTTTCGGAAAAGGGGGGAGCTCCGGGCAGCGTGACCACCACATCGCCATCGGGAAATACAGCGAGCACGACGCCGAGGTTTTCGCCTTTTTGGATGGGGTCTCCTGGGCAAAGCTTCGCTCCTAAGGCATCCTTCGCGCAGTGATCGGTTTTGACGCGAGCTATGCTCTTGAGTGGAAACTCGCTTCCATTGATTCGGGTGACCCCATCTCGGTCGGTTCCGGAAGGGAATTCTATTTTGCCAAACTGAAGTGGATTGTCTTTTGACCGGCCGTAGGCGTAATCGCCTTCGCAGAGGTTATTGTCCGGCAGACAGAGTGGAGGCTTTTGAAGGGGGGCTGCGGGCCTCTGGGGCGCTTCGGGAGCCGGCTTCCTCTGCGCATTCTTGTCCCGCGCGACCGAGGAAGCGCTGAAGAGAAGTTGTAGCGTGACGATGATGGCCGCTACTTTGGCAGACGGAATCGTTTTTATCCTCATCCTCATCCTCATCTTCATGCTCATCGGCAAAGTCATGACCGCGTTCAAGTCC
>CAYXVB010000047.1:0-22631 GCA_964467785.1 uncultured Bacteriovoracaceae bacterium | reverse complement strand
CGGGACTTGAACCCGTGACCTACGGTTTACAAAACCGTTGCTCTACCAACTGAGCTACTCCAGCTCAAAACCAAGGATTTTTCTTTTCTTATCGATCAAATAAGACGAGCCAAACCCTTTTGCGCACGTACGCCTTCGTACAGTGGTGGCAAATTTCCATCGATTGAATGAAAAGTCAACTGATGTTTGCAGTTCGCCAGCCGGAGAGCACTGATTGGATCACCACTTTTGGTGGATGTGCCGCAGGCAGCCAGTTTATGTTGACAACCGGCTAGCACCGAGGGACTCAAATCTCCATGAAATTCCACCACTTCAAGTTTGCAAGCCTGATTACATCCATCATGCTGTTCGCACCTGCAGCCTATGCGCGCGAGAGTAGATCATCTGCGAAATCGTCCTCTAACGATTCGATCATGTCCCACTCCGCCCAAGCCGAATCCGGCGGCAGCACACGTTTCGGCGTTGGTTATTCGACCAACGGCGTGCCCACCAATGCCTACATGGCCTCGCCTGTGGTCATGCTGCAGCTCAATGAGCGCAACTTGATCCAGTTCCATTTCTATTTCCCCACGACCCGCGCATTCACTTTCATGGGCGGTCCGCTCTATAAGTACTCCATCGTCGAGAAGGGCGGCGCCGGGTTTCACGTAGGCGGAGGCGTCACAGCCGGCTCGATCAGTTCGAACTTTGCCCTTCAGGGACAGCTCATTGCCGGCCTGCACTTTGCCGTTCCGGGAACAGGTGGTGACGTGGTGATGCACTTCGACGGTGGTCCGACCTTAGAAGTCTTCGGTGGCGGATCGACCAACTTCTACCTTGGCGCGAATTCGCCCATTCTTGGCGCGACGATCGCTTACATGTTCTAAATCGATATTAGATAGAGCAACGCCGCACAAAGGGCTCCGGAAACGGGGCCCTTTGTCATTTTCGGACCAAACTGAAGTGCTTTTTGCTGAATTCAACCCCAAAGGCGCCCTCGATGCGCATCTGGATGCGATGACGGCGGTCCCGCCTGCCTGGCTCGTGACGGGGATTGGGCGCGAAATCCTGCTGAGCTTCGGTGGCGAGCCACAACGAGGCGCAGGCCGGATGGGTCCCGGAAAATGGTCGCAACGCAGCAGGATCGATAGAGGAATAGTCCTCGAACCTCGGGGGCTCATGGCCCCAATACTTGCTGACTTGGCGGATTTTCTCTTTCATCCGCTCGACAGACCTGACGTGGCCGTAGTGGTAAATGGGAACATCGGCGAGCGCGGCGCGTGGGTAGCGAACTCTGCGATTGCCGTCGGCAACGATAAAGTAGAGTCCGTCTGGCGAATAGGTGCGAATGGTATTTCGGATGATGCGCACAGCCCGCCGGTACCAGGCCGGCGAAACCGCAATTTGAGCAGGTGTGCCGTAAAAATGAAGATAATCGAAAGCCAAGGCTTCAACCTCAGGATCGCCAAGATGGCGTTCCATTGCGGCCCGGATCTTTGGGAGATCCTGTTCGTGGACGACCTCGTCGCCTTCTAGATAAAAGGCCCAGTCACCGGTGCAATTGTAGTGGGCGATCATTTTCTGCTGGGCATAGACAAACCCGCGGTCGGCCATCTTCTCGTTCCAGGCGGATTCGATCACACGGATCTTCGGATCACCGATGGCGCGCACCCGCTCAAGGGTGTCGTCGTCGCTCGTGCCGACGTTAACGACGAATTCGTCGACAATCGGAAGAATCGAACGGATCGATTCGACATAGGGATACCCGAGTAACGTGCCGTTTCGCAGGAAAGTGAAGCCGCTAACTTTCATCACTTGGATTTCGACGGGGTCTTGACTGAAAGGGCGCCGGTGAGATGCGAAATTAGAATCCCCGAAGCGACGGAAACATTGAGAGATGTGACGCCGGCATTGTCGACCGGAGGGATCTTGCAAAGCAGATCGCAGGCTTCCTCGGTCAAGCGGCGCATACCCTTTTCCTCATTACCGAGCACGAGGAGCCAGGGACGGTCACGTTCGACATCAGCAATGTTTTCCTTGGCATGTTCCGAAGTCCCGAGAATCCAGAGGCCGGCTTCCTTGGCGACTTCAAATGCGCGCTGGAGATTGGTTTGAAGAGTGAAAGGCACGGTCTCTACGCCGCCGGAAGCGACGTCGTAAACGGTGCCAGTCATCGGGGCGGAGCGTTCCTGAGTGATGAGGATGCCTTCAACTCCGAAGAAAGCGGCAGCGCGAAAGATGGCGCCGACGTTTTGTGGATCCTGAAGGGAATCCAGTGCGAGCCAGAGACCATTGCCGCCCTTGCGCTCGCGGGCGTCGGAGAAAAGTTCTTCGGCGGAAATACCCTCTTTTTCGAGGACGACGGCTTCGGCGACGCTGGTGCGTCCGCCTTCGTCTGGGGCGCCTCTCTGGGGGCGAGAATCACGTCGTCCGGCCTTGCCGACAGCCCCTCCGCCTCCTCCGCCGGTGAGTACCGGGATTCGGAGCTGACGGGCGCGATCGATGACACGAGCCCAGCCCTCGGAAGGCTGGCCGGACGGGATGATGACCTGCTGGACGTCCTTGGGACGATGCTCCAGCGCGGCGAGTACGCTGTGGGGATTTCGGATGTGGATGCTCACGCCTTTTTGTAAGCCGAAACGGGCTCGGCGGAAAGCTCTTTCAGGATGCTTTCCACCATGGCGCGGGGACCACCGGGGAGCGAGGCCTCGATGATGGGCCTCCCGACCACGACTGCGCTCGCACCAGCGGCGCGAGCCTCGGCGGGAGTCATGATCCGGGCCTGGTCGTTGGCGGAGGTTCCGGCGGGGCGGATTCCGGGCACGACGGTGTAGAGCGTCGGATAGAGGGCGCGGATCTCGCTGACTTCGAGGGCGGAGCAGACCACTCCGTCGGCACCCCAGGCCACCGCATGCTCCACGAGACCCTGAACGGAGTCTTTGGAGTCCACGGCATGCCCGGTGAGAGCCTTGGTCACTTCGGCCCAGCGGACATCATCGAAAGACGTGAGCACGCTAACACCAAGGATCTTGGGACGAATCTCGGGAAGGGCGGAGAGCTGCTCCGCCACCATCTTGACCATGGCGCTTCCGCCAGCCAGATGGAGGGTGAACATGTCGACCTTAAGCATGGCCGCCTGAACCGCGGCCTTGGCCACGGTATTGGGAATGTCATGAAACTTGAGGTCGAGAAAGACACGGTTCTTGCCGTGCACAAGCTCGCGAACGAGGTCTGGCCCACCCGCCATGAAAAGCTCGAAACCGACCTTATAGATCACCGGTAGGCCAGAGAGCTCATTGACCAGCGCGAAGGCCTTGTCCGCCTTGGGATAGTCCAGTGCGACAATGAGGTCAGTCGGGTGATTGTTCTTCATGTGCCCCATCCTCAGGATTGATGCCCCTCAGTACGCTCTAGCAAAAACTGCGCGAACGCTCTTGCCCCCGGCACCATGCGACCCGCAGACCATGCACGGATTGGCTTCCGGGGTGAGCTGGAAATCAGCATCGAGCGGCAGGCAGCGAATCGTGGCCTTAGTATCATCCTTGACCTTCGCTTCGCAGTCCTTGCTCTGACACCAAGGAGCAATAAAGAAGCCACCTTTTTCATCGAGCTGCTTCTGGAACTCGGCGTAAGTCCCGACGCGGTGGGTGTTGGCATCGCGATGCGCACGGGCCTTTTCGAGCAGGTCCTTCTGCATGGCGGCCAAAGTCCGGGTAACGTAAGCCGGGATCTCACTGATGGCGATGAATTCCTTTTTCCCTTCGTCGCGACGGGTGACGACCGCGGTTCCTTTTTCGAGGTCGCGCGGGCCGATTTCGATCCGCACCGGAATGCCGAGAAGCTCGTACTCGTGGAATTTCCAGCCAGGCTGCTTGGTTTCGTCGGTGTCGACGACGACGCCGACTTCGTATGGAAGCGAAGACTTTTCAGCCGCGATACGGATGTCGTTGCCGAGGCCTTCGGCGGCTTCGACCACCTGGGCCTTAGTGTCGGCCTTGGCCATGATCGGCACGATAGCGACATGAGTGGTAGCGAGACGGGGCGGGAGGACAAGACCCTTGTCATCGGAGTGGGTCATGATCATTCCGCCGATGAGGCGCGTAGATACGCCCCAGCTCGTCTGGTGGACGAGCTTTTGCTTGCCGTCCTTGTCGAGGAACTTAGTCTCGAAAGCCTGGGCGAAGTTACTGGAGAGATTATGCGAGGTACCGGCCTGGAGCGCCTTCTTGTCCTGCATCATCGCTTCGATGGAATAGGTACGAAGCGCACCGGCGAACTTTTCGCTTTCGCTCTTCTGACCCGGAAGAACCGGCATGGCCAGCACTTCCTCGGCGAAGTCGGTGTAGACCTTGAGCATCTGACGCGCCTCGAGTTCAGCCTCCTCGGGCGTGGCGTGGCAGGTATGGCCTTCCTGCCAGAGGAATTCGGTGGTGCGCAGGAAAAGACGCGTGCGCATCTCCCATCGAACAACGTTAGCCCACTGGTTGATGAGCATCGGCAGGTCGCGATACGACTGAATCCACTTGGCGAACATCGAATTGATGATCGTCTCGGATGTCGGCCGGACGACGAGTTTTTCCTCGAGATCCTTGGCGCCAGCATAGGTCACGACCGCGCACTGCGGAGCGAAACCTTCGACGTGGTCAGCTTCTTTTTTGAGGAAGCTCTCGGGAATGAACACAGGGAAGTAGGCGTTGCGCACGCCCGTCTTTTTGATGCGGCGGTCGAGATCCCTTTGGATCTGCTCCCAGATGGAGTAGCCGTTGGGCCGGATGACCATGCAGCCCTTGACCGGGCTGTAATCGGCCAGTTTGGCCTGAACGACAATGTCCTGATACCACTGCGAAAAGTCTTCACTACGGGGCGTAATTTTTTCTGCCATGCAGCCACCTTTGTAGCTGATGCGCGACGAGAAATCAAAAAAGAGGCGTCCGAGAATCGCTCGCTTACAACGCAGCGCACATCCAGAAGTTGCCGGAGCACCTATTGGTTGGTATCGCTACTGACATGAATTCGACCGCCCCCACCGTAAGGCAAGATGGCAAAATTCTCGGCTGGACCGTCTGGGTCGCGGCTCTCGGTTACTTCGTCGACATGTTCGACATCACCCTGTACGGGGTCGTGCGAACCTCGTCCCTCAAAGACATTGGCGTGACAGATCCGGCGCAGCTCCTGACGGACGGGGTCTACCTCTACAACTCGCAGGCAATCGGAATGATGCTGGGCGGGATCTTATGGGGACTGTTGGCTGACAAGCGCGGTCGCCTCTCCGTGATGTTCGGCTCGATCTTGCTGTACTCCTTGGGAAATATCGCAAACGCGTTTGTCACTTCGGTGGATGCTTACGCGCTTTGCAGATTCGTCACTGGCCTGGGCCTGGCGGGTGAACTAGGTGCGGCGATCACCATCGTGAGCGAGACTCTGCCGAAGGAAAAACGCGGCTTGGGTACCACCATCGTCGCGGCCGTGG
The DNA here is from genome assembly GCA_964467785.1 of uncultured Bacteriovoracaceae bacterium. Lineage (GTDB taxonomy): Bacteria > Bdellovibrionota > UBA1018 > UBA1018 > UBA1018 > CAYXVB01. Next base: position 17,182 of record CAYXVB010000047.1, on the reverse strand, counting down.
GCTTGAGCGGATGTATTGCGGCGGCTTGGATCGGACAAAAGATGAGCTGGCAGGCCGCCTATTTGCTGGGCGGGGTAATGGGCTTGGCCCTACTGGCGACGCGGGCCAAAATGTCGGAATCAGGTCTCTTTGATCGGATGCGGAAAGAGGGCGCACAGGCGGGCATCGGCGTGCTTTTCAAGCCGCGCAACCTGCGTAAATACCTGGCCACCGTACTTGTCGGAGTTCCGATCTACTTCATCACGGGGATCCTGTTTACCTTTGCGCCGGAAATCACGCAGGCAATTGGAGTGGCAGGCGAGATTACGGCTGGAAATGCCCTTCTGTTCGGCTCGATCGGCCTCGCAGCAGGAGACCTGATGTCAGGCCTCCTGAGCCAGTACCTGGGTAGCCGACGCAAGGCGGTCACGGTCTGTCTACTGATCGCATTCGGCCTCGTGCTCATCTACCTGAATGCCGCGGGTGCAACCCCGGCATTCATCTACGCAATCTGCCTCGCGGCGGGATTGTGCGCGGGCTACTGGGCGGTGCTGGTGACCATCGCGGCCGAGCAGTTCGGCACGAACATTCGCGGCACGGTTGCGACGACGGTGCCGAACTTTGTGCGCGGATCTGCGACTCTGGTCACGCTGGGTTTCACCACACTGAAAGTGTACATGGGTGCGCGCGGTGCGGCTTTGACCCTGGGTGGACTGTGGTTTGGCCTGGCGTTGCTGAGCTTGTGGAGCCTAGAAGAGACCTTCCATAAGGAACTGAACTATCTGGAAGAGTAGGATCTCTTTTTTCTCAGGCCGTTCAGCCCATCTGAAATTTAGCAATCATGACAGATAGATAACAAGACAATCAGGACCAGGATTCAATCACACCGAACATTGACACAGTGCATTAAAGCTATTACCATTTTAACTGTACCGACTTAAGAGTGGGATCCTGGGGGAAAAAAGATGAAAGCCTTCTTTTCGCTGAGCAGTTTCTTTGTGCTGTTATGCTTCACTACGTCCACCTATGCGATGAGTTTCTCTAAGCCCGTAAAGAACGCCGTCATCTCAGCCGTGAAACCCCCTCAAACAAACGTTCCTCCGAATTCCGGCGACGCCACCACCTCAAAAGGACTCAGCCTGGCGCTTTCCGCTGCGGAAGAGAATGACCTTCGGCGTTTGGCCAAGGAAAGCGGGAGCGAGGTGCAAAAGTTTCGCGATGCGCAGGTCAAGATCGCAAAGCAGCGCTTCAACGAAACTCCCTCTCCGATTGAATACTTCACGGCAGGTCTGTCCAGCGCCATCCCCGCCGATCGAGATCTCTTGGACAAACAATCGAAAGCCCGCAGGGACTTCACAACCATGAGCGCGCTCTATTGGGCTTGGCTATTTGCGGAGAAAGACGTCTGCGTCACCGTGGATGGTAAGCCGAAATCGCGACAAGACTGCCTAAACCGGATCAAGGCCTTTGTTCTAGATTGGACCGGAACGTATAAATTCACGTTCATACAAAGTGGCTTACGCACCAGCGGCAATCCCATTTCCGAAGCCGGACTACTCCCTCTTATCCTGACCTACGCCCGGGTCAAAAATCATCTGACTTTGAACTCGCGCGAAAGCGCCCAAATCAAGAACTGGCTCGCAAATGAGTACGCAAGCCTTGCCGCGTACAACTTTAGTTCGAGCACGACCCGTTCGAATTTCCGAAGCCATCAGCTCCTGACGCTTGGGGCGATTTCTGTGGCACTGAACGACTCATCCAAATGGCAATCCGTCATGGAGACTCTCAACAGCCACCTCGACAGAAACATCGGCAGCGATGGCTCAACCGTGGACTTCCACGACCGCGATGCGCTCAACTATCATTTTTACGACTTGGAGCCGATCCTCAAGCTCGCCTGCATCGCTCAGAAAAACCATCAACAAGGAATCTATTTCCGAAAGTACGCATCCGCACCGCTCCCAAAAGTCAAAGCGGCGGTCGAATTCACGATCCCCTACATCAATGGCACGATCTTGCATCCGGAGTTCGCCAATTCCACTAATCTACCCAACGATTGGCTTCGCCATCCGCGCGCCAATCCAAATTCACGGGAGCATGCTTTGGATCCCTTGATTTTTGATTCGCTCAAGACCGATGATTCCGATTATGGAAACATCAAAAACCGCGTAAACAACTTTTTTAATCTAGCGGCTTGTCTCGACGCCGGAATAGAGCTGGATTCGCGATACTCGCGCCTGGATCCGACGTCCAAGGTCCCCGTCTATTTCAACAGTCCGAAATTCAACAGTGATCTCGTGACCGGATTCAATTCCGTGAATTCGGATCGCTGCGACCAGGCGAAAGCCAAGGCAAAGGTGACCCGCGAGGGAGCCCTTTGCAAAAAAGTCGGCGACAGCTTCAAATGGGAGCCGCAAACCTGTCCGGATGGCGGCATCTTTTCGGGTGGCATCTGCTGTCCGGCATCCTGCGGAACCTGCGGTGGCACGGGCTGCGGCACCCGCCTCGGAGGGAGCTCCTGCTGCAAGAACGAAATCAAAGGGATGAATCGCTTCTGCGGGACGGACGGCCCTCCCTGCCAATGGTGAGGCACCCTTGGGCTTAAATCGGCGAGTTGCGAAGAGAGCGCTCTTACAGCGTCTGCCTCACTTCGGCCACCAGGCGAAGGCTTGAGGCGACCACTTTGGCTTCTTTGCGACGCTTGGCCTCTTCCTTGATCCATCGACGCAGCTCGAGAGCATCGGGGGAGTAGACGTGGCAACGGATCAGCGATTCGATCAGACGCTGAAGCATCTTTTGGCTAAGACCCTTTTCGCGCGCGCTCACGAGGCGAGCGGTCAGATAGATTGCTGAAACGCCCGTGATCCGGTCCCGGGGATTGAGATACGTGGCGCGATCCGACATCTGGGAAAGCAGCTCGGTGCGGGGGTGGCGAAACTCGCGGGATATGGCATCAACAAGCTCCTGGTGGCGCGCGAGATACTCCCTGATGCGACGGCATTTATTGTCCGTGGCAGTGCGATCCATTCGGGTGGCGTACCGGGAGGCGATCAGAGCCAGAAAGTCAGCGGGAGTATCGGGTGCATCCAGCGCCATGCGGCCCTTAAGCAGCTGCCCTGGAAGCTCACGGAGCAGATCACGCATGCAGTAGACAGCGTCGCGCGTGATGCCATCGGCAACCCGGTGGACTCGGGCGCGGGTCGCCTTCTCAAAATGCGCGAATGAACGGTGGAGCTGTCGGACCTTGCGGAGCTGGCGATCAAGCAGGTGCATCTGCTGCTTTTCGGTAAAGCCGTTCTTTTCGAGGAACAAGCGCAATCGCTCACGCTCGAATTCACGATCGAACTCCTGAAGCAGGGAGTGTCCGCGAAACTTCTTGAAGTTGGACTTGCGTCCGCGGGTGAGGAAATCCGCGATTTGAACAAAGCCCTGTACAGTCGCGCGGGCTTTGAGCTTTTGCTCGGGAATCGTGGTGGACCAGCGGTCCCCGTCGTCGAAGCGATAAGCGTGATGATAGAGGCCGAACTGACGAACCGAACCGTAGTCGATAATACCGCCATTAGCGAGGATGTTGTCGCCGTCCCAGTCCATCCATACAAAGATGTATTCCGACTCGAACTTGGCGGCCATCCGCGCGAAAGTGACCGCAAGATGCGCGGCGAGGCCGTAGTATCGGTTTCCGCTACGCGGCTTCCAAGCGCCGTTGCGGCTCTGGCGCTCAATGAAATAATCAATCGCGCCCTTGAGCTTGTCGCGGTTGCCCTGCTTGAGATGCGCGAAAAAATGCGAGGGACGAAGCAGGCAGCTCCCCGCGCGCACATTGATGCTCGTGCCGTCTTCGTAAGCGATTACGGCCAGCGTGCGCTCCGTTCCGACGCCGTTTCGGTAGAAAATCTCGCTCTGGAGCGCGGCGGAAATTCCTTCGTCGATTTCGGCCTTGCCGCAGCCGTAGCTCACCGTCGGGTCGCCCGTGCGCGGGACGTAACCCAAGGTCGCGGCCGCGGGACTCAAGCAGGTCGCGCCGGTGCCGCAGCTGGTGACGTCCCAGGTCGTTCCATTATGAGTGAGCTGACCGTTCCAGACGCTGCGACCGTCGCCGGATGTCTTGCCCCGCTTGTTGGGATGCTGAAGCTGTAGGTAGCGGGTGGCCATGTACTTGCGGCCCAGCAGGTCCTTTTTGGGGATCTTGACGCCGTTTTCGCGGTCATATTCGTTGATGATCTGGATGGCGAAGGTGTCGAGGATTGCGGCCTCGAGTTCGGGGTTCAGTTCGGACTCGTGGCGCGCGGCAATCAGGCCCATCTCGCGGGCGAGAGCGAAATTGAAATAGGCGACGCGACCGCCGCGCTTGGCGCGGGCCTCGTAGTCGACATAGCCGCCGGGGACTGCTTTCCGGAAATCATGTGTCCCGTCGATCTGTGAAAACCGGGGATAAGTCTGTGATTTCACGGTGACAGTATCGACAATCCCGTGACATAACTTTAAGTCGTGATGAAGCTCGTTTTTTACTCTGGCGGACAGTCCAGTAAAAACAAAAAGTTACACGGCTGCCTTTCCGATCTGGTGGATCGAAAAAAGGGCAAGTCCATGACTTATATCCCCTTCTGCGCCGATGGAGCCGGGCCCTTTTACCGGCGCGCGATCGAACGCTACCGCCCTTATGGCTTTACCCGGTTCCACACACTTTCGGTCGATACGAAATTCACGCGCGACGAACTCAAACGAGCCCTGGATTCGGACGTCATCTATCTCGCCGGGGGCAATACATTTTATTTCCTCATGCATCTGCGCAAAGCGGGTCTGATGACCAAGCTCCGGGACTACTCGCGCGACGGAGGAGTGATCGCCGGTCTCAGCGCCGGTGGACTGATCCTGACCCCGAACATCGGACTCGCGGGCTATCCTTCGTGGGAAGCCGACGAAAACGAGGTCGGCCTCCAGGACCTGCGGGCGCTCGGGCTGGTGGACTTCGAGTTCTTTCCGCACTTCGACCGCAGTCCACGGCTGCGCCGCGCGCTCCTGCGCTACTCCCGCAAGACTTCGAACCCGATACTCACGGCGCACGACGGCGGTGGCATTATCGTCAACGGAAAGTTCACGACACTGCTGGGCCATGTGAACATGATCGCCGACGGCGAAATTCACCGGATATCTTGAACCTCAGGGAGCCCCAGAGCCGGTCGACGCGGTCCCATTGAGGGTGCCACACCGCGGTTAAGGCGAATTCGCGGCAGTCCGTGACGAAGTTCGGCGCTATTTCGATACTCGGCAAGGCCCTTTGGAAATCGGCCAGTCGCCGAGGGCGAGGAACCTGAGCTCGGGGCCGCGTTCGATTTCAGGAAGCGCCTCGAGGCCACAGCCCTGTTCACCCAGCCTGCGCACCAGGGGCATCTTGGAGACGAAGTCTTCGGAGCTGTCCTTCATCATTCGCCCGAGGCGGAAGGCGCGAGCCACTTGACGTTCATGGATGCAGGGCTCGAAATAATTCTGCCAGAGCAGTCCCCCGCCACAAACCACCCACACAGAGGCGAATGCGACGAGGCGTTTAAGCGGGAGCCGAGCCGCGAGCGCCGCGAGCGCGACGGCGACCATGAGGAAAGGGATTTCAAGGAAGCGCGCGCCGAGGCGACCGACCATGGCCTGCGTGGCGAGCAGCGTGATGGGCAGAAGCGGGAGCGCCACTCGCGGGATCGTTGAGGCGAATCCTCTTCGTGAGAACCAGAGTAACAGCGTGAGGGGAATGAGAATCGCGCCTCTCCAGAGCGGCTGCGAGAGGTCGCCCGTGTACTGCAGCGCCTGCCAGTTGCCGTCGAGATGAACCGCGAAGGGCACGAGGATCAAAAGCCCGGGAATTGTCACGATCCAACGCGCCCAGGTCCGGAGGCTTTTGGATAGATCGGTCCAGGTGAGCGTGGCGCCCCCAAGCACGGCGAGGGCGAGGGCGGCGATTTCGAGGGCTCGACTTTCGCGCAAAAAGACCGCGATGACAAAGGACACGATCCCGATGGCCGCGGTCGTGACGAGGCGGCGATCCTCACGCGTCCGAATCAGCCCATGGCTCCAAAGCCAGAACCAGAGCGCCATGAGCGGAGCGATGAGCAGGATATGTGAGGTGGTGCCGAGCCAAGCCCCGGCCAGGATGAGAGCGTTTGAGGAGGTCGAAGATCCTCTTTCGCGCCTGAGTGCGAGACCGAGCGACACGAGACCGGTGACCAGAACCGAGAACGTGGTCAGCTCGACGGTCCAGCGCTGGTTCATCACCAGCGCCGGGAAAAAGGCGATGAGCCCCGGAAGAATCGCGCCCGCCAGGCTGCGCCCTGAAACATGGAGCGCGGCCGAAATCAGGCCCACTCCGGCCAGGACCTCGAGCTTGGGAATGAAGCGCAGAAGCGCGACGCTCGGACCTAACCAACGAAAAAGCGCCGCTGACAGGTACTGATTGTGCGTGAGCGTGTAGCTGGACATTCCGAAGATCGGCCATTGCCCCGGCTCAGTCGCGATCCTCTGAATGAGAAGCCCCCACCAGGACTCGTCGTACTGAAGAGCCGGCGCGGTGGTTGAATGCACAAATAGCGCGAAAGCCAGAAGCGCCATTGAAACGGTGAAGACCGCGAGAGTCGCGGACGCCGCAGGCCGGGTCGTCATGTCGTTTTCCTCCGAATTCTTCGTGCGAGAAGAAGCGCGATCGCGCAAAGAAGAACACCCCAGGACTTGGACCCCCAGACCTCGAGCGGCACGGCGTACTCGTTGACCACCTGAGGGACCCAAAGCGCGGTCAGTCCAGTACCCAGGAGCGCGAGGGCGAGCAGCATGCGATTTTTACCATCCATCGCTCCCTGGATCGCGTATGCCGAAAGCGGGAACCCCATCACGAACGAATGCTGCCAGGCCAACGGATGAGCGATCACCGCGATCGCAAGCCAGCCTGCCCACTTTTCCTCGAACTGCAAGGCACGAGAAAGACGCCACCAGCCCGCGCCAAGCGAAATAGCGAGAAGCAGGCTCAAGGGAGTGTCCCAGCCGGGATGCAGCGCCTGCGGATCAACCCGCCTGAGGATGGCCGCGGTGAAACCGTGATTGAAGGCGCCTCGGATCACCTGAGGCCCGAGGTCCGCCGCGCCCGAGAGCGCGTTGGAGACCCAGCCCGAATAAAGCGAGCGAAACTCGTCGCCGAGACCGCGCCCAAAACGCAAAGCCATCGAGGCCAATGCGAGATGCGCGATCAACGTGAGAAGCGCGGTTCGAGCAAGTGTGGCGCGCTCAAGCATCCTGGATCCGCCGCCGGGCAGCGCGTATGCCGTGAAAACCTTGAGACTGAACACGTACTCGATGACCGCGGCCGGCATGGGGCGCAGCCGACGGGAGGCATCCATCGCCCACAATCCGAGAGCGGTCAAAAGCAAAGTGCTCTGGCCATACATGTAGGGCTCAAACCAAAGATACCAATAGAGGGCGGCAGACCAAAGCGCGACCGGGCGCCTCACGCCGTGCCGCATGAGCCAGCGGATGCAGTAGACGAGGCTGAACGATTCGAGAGCCGCCCAGATCAACTTGGAAGCATCGAGCGGGATCCAGGCAAAAGGCAGGAAAAGCGGCAGCGTGGCGGGCGGATATTTGAAGACGAAGCCTTTTTCGGGGGCCGGGATGCGGTAAGGATCGAGCCCGCTCCACCAGGCCTGCGCGGAACGCCAAAAGACGGCGAAATCGCTCGATCCTCCCTGCGCTGCGGAAAACAATCGATAAAAGGCGGCGGCGGCGATTAGGGCTAAACCAAAAGAGCGAAGTCGCCTGAATCGATCCCCTCCGGCTATTATGCTCATGAAACCCATAAGTCCTGCGTGTAACGCACGATGAAAAGCGCCTGGAGCGCGGCGAGCGCACCCCCGATCATGAGGTCCGTCACATGCGGTGCCTGCCCCTTGTCTTGCCGGTAACGCATCCAGAGCGGAATCAGAATCACGTAGATAGGAATCAAGTAGCGAATCATGGCGTGCATTCCGTGGCTTCCGATAGCCGTCTCGGCGAAAAAGCCTGCGCAAAGCAGTGTCCACGCCAAGAGGTCAGCTCGAACGCGTCGATTGCGCCAGGCCCAGCCGAGCATGCGCAGGCCGATCATGAGCGTAATCACGGTGAGCGTTCGACCGACCATTTCCGGAAGGTTTCCGGTAATGAAGACGTCGCGCCAGTACGCTAGCGTGAGTAGCTTGCCGGCTTCGGAACTCAAGTGCCAACCTTCCCAATTGGCCACCCAGTAGATGTCCCAACGCCCGAATCTGAGCTGCGAGTAAACCAAAAATGCGAGAAAGCCAGCGCTGGACGCAATACCCAGCGCCATCGGCCGAAGCAGCGAAGCCATTTTCTTTTTGTGCCAGCCGGTCTCACGGCAGAGCGCATAAAGAAGCGGAAAACAAAGGAGTGCCAGTCCTACTATCCGCGTGGCGCCCAAGAGGGCGCCGTGGAGCACGATCCAAAGTGGGGCCCAACGGGCCAAACCCGATTTATCGACATCCGCATCGCGCAGTGTCCAGTAAACGAAGCCCGCCACCGCGAAACAGGTCAGCGACTCAGTGTACGGCAACGCAAAATAGAACGCCGCTGGCTGCACAAGCAGCCAACACCAGGCCGCAAGCCGATACGGACGCTCGAGGGCCAACCGATCGAGCAGCTTGAAGAAGTAGACGAACGCTCCCATCGAAGCGAGCAGAGAGGCCAGTACAGGCGCGTACCAGTTTGAAAGACCTGTGACGGATTTCACCGCCATCGCCCAAAGCGGAAATCCGGGAAGAAACGCGATCGTGGACTGTTGCCCAGGTTCATACCAGTAACCCTGCTCGAGAATTCGCGCGAACCAGATTCCGTCCCACTTCACCAACGAATAGAATTTGCCGCCATTGAGCAGCAGGACGATCACGAGGATGTAAAGCACCAAGCCGGCGGAGCGGGTGAAGTCGCGAGTAACAGTCTTAGGCATTCGACCGACTTTATCTCAGGTCTTTCTCTTCTTTCGAAAACAAACTCCGACCTGAAACGCTTCGATTGGATCCAAAATTAGCATAAAAACACGATGAACGATCCAATAAGTACATGAAATAACTAACTTTTACCATAAAAAATTTAGGATAATTCTAATTTGCTAACCGGCAGGCAGACTGTTAAAATAGACTAAATCAGTCTGATATGAAACATATGAAATTTGTCAATTTTCTACAGAAACGAATTCCCGCTGAACATAAAGGCCAATGCCGCGCCAGCGCATTACCTCAGCTATCCGCCATGGCAGTCATCTTACTTTCTGGCGGCCTATCTGGCTGCGGCAAGAACGGGATTTTCACGACCTATACCGGCTCCACCGATTCGATTTCCGGAACTGCCTTTCCGTTCCAATCCGCGCTCGCCGCCACTCGCGGGCAGGTGGCGAACGGGACCCCTGATTGCGGATCTCCAGTCACCGTATCCCTTTACTCGGTAGATGCTTCCGGAAACAAATCCAGTGCTCCACTCGCCTCAAAAGTCCTGACTTCCGGGGACGGCAGCTACCGCTTTGATCGAGTTAAAGCCCTCGGAGTGAATTTGGATTCCGCTTCTTCGGTTCGCTACTTGGTTGAAGCCTCCGGCTGCGGCTCCTTTTACTCTCGCCCCGTCACCGGATACTCCGGCCAAAATCTCACAGCGGGCACGTCACTGATGAGCTACGCCCTCAATACTGACCAAAGCGCACTGGGTCTTGTGCGAGCGTCCAAACGCGAGATCGCGGACTACATGTCCAAGCTTTCCGGGTCCGACATCAACTCGGTCTTTTCGCAAGTTAAGAACGACCCGACGCTGAACAACGCCTTCCAGAGCATTTTTGGCGTGCCGGTGGTCGTGCTGGAGGAAGCGGCTCCTCAGGTCTCGGTAGTCAGCGGAACGGAAAGCGTCGCAGAAGAGACCGGTGCCTCGTTCAAAGTCTCCGCTTTTCATTTCAACCCTAGCTATTCCGCTTTTTACCTGTGGAAAAAGGACGGAGTGACTGTTTCGAATTCGGCAAATTACACCTACACCCCCACCGCCAATGACCAGGGGTTGCACACCCTGTCACTGTATGTGGGCCAAAATGACGGCGCTGGAAATCTGAACACTTCGAAACCTTACAGGCATATCCCGTTTCCATTGATGGTCGTGGACACGAGACCGGCCACTCCGCCCGCCATCAGCGTGACGGGATCCGCAAGCGTGGTCGCTTCGAGAAACATCTCCTTGGATCTCAACACGGGAGCAAACAGCTCCGCGTGCGTCACGTTCAGCGCCCTGGCGATCACGGAAAACACAATGAACGTACCCGGCGCATCGGATTTCTCCATCAATTGCACGCAATCCGGGACCCAACAGCTCAATTATACTCTGGGCAGCTCCGGCGACGGGATGAAAACCCTGAGGCTCTGGGCGATCGACTCCTCCGGCAACATCAGCGCCTCACCGAGCGCACTGAATGTGGCATTGGACACGGCGCCACCAGCGGTCACGCTGGTTAGCCCATCGGGTTACCTGCGCGGAGGACAATCGATTTCACTCAGCTTGTCCGCCTCCGACACTGGATCTGGCCTGAACACCTTCAAGCTGCAATACGCCTCCGACGGAAGCACCTTTGTCGATGTCGCAACTTTGTCCAATTCCGCGACTTCCTACAGCTGGACCATTCCGTCCCAGGACGTTTCGGGCGCGAAGCTCAGGGTGATCGCATCCGATCTTGCCGGCAATTCCGCGACCGCACTGAGCACCAGCTTCGGAATCGATTCGACGCAACCGAACCTGGCCATTACCAATTTACCCGGGGTATTGCGGGGCGGAGCATCTAGCACGATCACGTTTTCCCTCTCGGATGCGTTATCCGGACTTTCATCCGCGAAGCTTCAGTATTCGAGTGATGGCGTGACTTATTCGGACATCACCTCTGTCACAGGCGCGGATACCTCGTATGCCTGGAATGTCCCACTCGATGACACGATCTCGGCCAAAGTAAGACTCGTGGGCACGGATAACGCGGGAAACACGGTCACGGCGACGACTTCCACCTTCAAGATCGACTCGACCGCGCCGATAGCGACCATCTCCGATATTTCAGGGCCGCTAAAGGGAACCGATTCGGTGACAGTGACCTTGTCCGCAAGTGACGCGCTTAGCGGCATTGCCGGGCTCAAGCTTCAATACGCGGCAGATGGCACCAGCTTTAGCGACGTTGCCACGCTTGCGAATAATGCGACTTCTATCGCCTGGACCGTGCCCTCCGCAGATGTAACGACTGCAAAGCTTCGAATCATGGCGACGGATGCGGCCGGAAACTCCGCCACCGCGACAAGCACCGCATTCATGATCGATTCCACAGCCCCATCGCTCACCGCGGGGCAGATGACCATCAACGACGGGGCGACCGCAACCACGACGAACTACGTGCAAGTCAGCTTGAAAGGAATCGACAGTAGCTCCAACATCACGCACTTCTGCCTCAAATTCAACAGTACGACGGCTCCGGCGGCGAGCGATTCCTGTTGGAACGCCGTCAATGCGCCGGCCCCCGGACTCACGCCGGCCAAGAGTCTCGATCTCGTTCATTTCGCCTTTCCGGTCGGCTTCACCAGCGGAGTATACACCGTTTACGCCTGGCTGAAGGATCAACCAGGCAACGTCTCCAGCTTGACGAACTCAGGCAGCGGCAGCGACGGGCTGGATCGCGCGATGATTACCTACACACCCGGAACTCCACCCAGCCTGGTCAATCTGACGGCAACTTCGACGGACAATCCCCAATCGCCGCCGAGCACCGGCGATCTCACGGTGGCGCCGAACAACAACGTGTTCATCAAGTGGAAAGCGACCTCGACCAACGGCTTTGGAGCGACTCCGATCTCGCTCTACTATTCACAGGACGGAACGTCCTACTCTCCAATAGCCACCAACATCGCGAATGCACCCGGAGGCGGCTGCAGCGTGGATGCGAGCCAAACCGGCTGCTATACGTGGAATTTCGGACCACGTACGGGATACGTGAAAATCCGCGTGACTGCCATCGACAACAACTCCATGATCACCTTTGCGAGCGCACCGCCGATGAACGTTGCCTCGATGATCAATTTCCTAGCCGGCAATACCGAACCCGGGCTTGGGGGCAGCGCGAGCTCCGCCCTTTTCTTCAACGAACAGGGGAATACCACTAACTCGGATCCAAGCACCTTTGTCGTCACAACCAAAGGGGTCGTATTCTTCCGGGATGTCAAGCGGGGTCTCCTCATGATCGACCCGGCGACCGGTCTACAGAGTCTGCTGATACCGACTACCGGATCCATTGTTGGGGACGGAGTGAACGTCGCCAGCGCGCAGCTTAAGCTGCCGCTAAAACTCGCTTTGGACTATCAAGATCGGATTCTGATCTATGACTACGATCGGATTCGCCGAATCAATACCGGCACGAGCCCAATGACGATCGAGACCATCATCGGTGGCGGCGCCTCGACCGCGGATGGAATCCCCCCCCTAAGCGTGCAATTTGGCGCCGTCGGGGGTTACTCAAACACCGCCTCCAAGTGCATGCCTCTTTTCGCGCTTCCGAACGGGGACATCTACTTCCAGTCGGATGGCTACACGCTGGCCGTGGGTAGCGGCCAACGCTACCGCTACTTCCAAGCCGCAAGTGGAAAAGTCTACAGTATCGCCCCCTCAGGCACTGGCTATTACAATTACCCGACGACTTCTCTCGCCGGCAAGACGATGTGCGATTTCGCGGTAGTCTTCGATCCCGTGACCTCAGCGATCTCCCACATGCACGCGTCGGTCTATCAGCCTGTCGTAGGAGACACCCATAGAATGCCGGTGACCCTCGATCCCTCGACTTACATCGCCACAACCCCTTTGACTCCGTTTGCCGCGACGGGTGGCGACCGCGCCTTCTTTTTCCAATCGATGTCGGGCCAAATCTACGGGGTGTCCAGGAGCGCCGCCCGGATCTATAGGTACAATCCCGGCACAAACAACTGGACAAGCATTGTCGGGACCGGAAGTCGCGGAATCTGCGCGGACGGAACGCTGGCCACTGCCTGCGCCATTGATCCGTTCAGCGCTTTCGTGTCGGCGCAAGACCAGCTCTACTTTGTAGATCGCGGCGTGATCCGAACCATAGATAGCAACGGAAAAGTCCTGACTTTAATGGGTCAACGACTTAACTTCGGAGACGGTGGCGCTCCTCTCTCAGCTCGGTTCAACGTGATCAATGACATCGATCAAGCGAGCGACGGGAAGATCGTCCTTTACGACGAGATCGAATTGCGATTCCGTGAATTCTCTATCGGCGGTACGATCAATACCATCGCCGGCAATGGATTGTCCGCGATTCCCGACACGACATCGCTTGCCACAGCGCAAGGCGTAAAGTCCGCCGTGAACGGCATAAGCAACTCGAGCGCGATCACCTTCAGAATCAATCCAGCAAACGGTGACATATTCAACGGGCCCACAAACGGCCTGATTCAACGCTTGGATCGCGCCACGGGCAAATGGGTGAACCATGTCGGCGGCGGCGCTACGATTTTCCCGAACGCAGACGGCTTGAAAGGAACGGACATCGCCCTGACTTATACTCCGGGATATTCGTATCCGATCCCGATTCTGGGCTTTAACGGCACGCAGATGCTGGCTGGCATCTTCCGCTGGGACACGACCACGCTCGTGGATTCGTTTTTCAAGCTGTATGCCGCGACCGACGGCACGCAAGCAGCCCTTGCCGGGGTAGCAGGCGCTGCTGGAGCCACGTTCTCCGCGAACGGAACACTCATGAGCTCGACGGCCGTGCCGCGATGGTCGGCAGGCGTTTTGGCGGCCTATGATTCGATTGGTTCGAGATGGCTGCTTGCGCTGCAGGGTCAGTCCGCAATCAGGACCTTGCCTCCCGGCGGTAGTATCGGCACTTTGATCAGTCTGCCGCGGACGATCAACTCGTTCACCTACCGTCGGACCCCTAATGAAATCGTCTACTACTGCGCGACTAGCGGCCTCCTTTACAAGTACGATGTCACGGCCGGCGTCGAAACGGCCTATTCTTGGCCGATTTCCTCCATCAGCTGCAGTGGGCGAACCCTGATTTACAGCACCACTGGCACGCTGATCTTCCCGTATACTTCGGACGGCGTCATGGGCATCGCGGAATACATCGCCCCATGAACACTAGAATTTGAGCCCGAGGCCAAAGCCCAAGTTCTGGGTGGAGAGAGTCAATCCGTCGCCGGACAGACGGATCGTATTGAAGTCGACTTGAGCGAAGACGGTACGAAATACACCCACGCGCCATTGGAGACGCCCTCCCAGACCTGTGGTGGAAATGTCGGCCTGAGATGCGGCTCTCGAAGTGCCAAGCGGCGAATAGAGCACAGCAGCATCGAGTTCGGTCCAGATTCCAAACAGATTCGTATCTAGGCGCGCACCTGCCCTGTTCCAGAGTGATATATTGGTCCGTGAAAAATGTGGATTCGTGGACTCACTGTCGCTTTCAGAAGAGACGTAAGCGAAGCTGGCTACTCCAAATTCAAGATATGGGCTCAACTGAGCCTTCATTGGCCCACCCAGCGAAAGGATCTGACCTGCAACGACTTTTCCAGCCAGCTCCCAGCTTGTCGGAAACGAGATTGAATCCAGGGGCTGATGCATCGAGACCGCACCGGTGAGCCCATATCGCCAGCCAGGGCCGGACTCTTCCTGTCGAATGCCAACGAGCAACTCTCCGCTGACGGCTGGGATTCCGATCTGTCCGGCGGTCTCGGTCGATACCGCGGGGAGCTCCTCGGCAAAGTTCCCTAGTTTCAATCCGAGAAGTGCCTTTGCATCCATGAACAGTGGCTGTCTTGAGGACAATTCCGCGCTTGGTGCCGGAGAACTTGGAGAGAGCGGATCGGAGAGGGATTTTGGTCGCGCGACAAGCGCATCGTTCTGCTTAAGCGCGGAAGAGGCGCTTCGGACTGGCAATATCAGCTCGATTTTTTGCCCTGGCTTGAGCGACTTCCAGTTTTTGATCTGCTTATTGAGATCTTGATTTCGCTTCAGCCACCCGCTCCGCCCATAAAGAACACGACCGGGAGCTGAACCGTCGACCCCCCGGTCAAATAGGATCGTAGAAAGGGTGTCATCCGGCCGAACAATATAGGGTTCGCCGATTTCTTCGAATTGAGCGTTGGATGCGGCCGGAAGTGGAGCCGGATCCCGAGTACCGGCGTGGGCTTCGGTGAAAAGGCCCAGCAGTAGTATCCAGATCGGCTCCAAGTTCATATTGAAAGTGTACTGAACTTCTCATCGGCCGCAACTTCTCTAAAATAGAGTCGCCATAAATTTGGCTTTTTAAGAACTGATCTCTATGCGCCCATGAAAGCAGTAGCTCGAATTTAGCTTTATCAACGTCATATATCCTAGGTAGAATGAGAAATCCCCAACCACTGATGGTGAAGGACTCCAAAAAGGTTACGCCATGAATAGAAACCTCAAATACTCGTTTCTTGCATTTTTCTCGTTCGTAACCTTCGCCTGTTCAACCCCTCAAAACGGGAAACTTGAGCTCGAACGTGATGAAAAGCCTGCCAACAAGAACACCACATCAAGAGCTCCATCGTCTGCCAATGGAAATTGGAACTTGGAGAGCCTCCTCATGAACAGTAAATGGATCAACGGGAAATGCGACTTGAGTCCCACAAACTATATCCGGCGATCCAATATCAAAAGCGCGTCTACCTTAGTCGCTTCCACTAAACTTGATCAGTGCAAGTTGAGCCTTCCGTCGCAGAAGCCTCAAACGGACGGTTTATTTGTCAGTGCGACCTATCTCCCTTCATTGGGAAACCGCTTTACCTTGGAAGTGACGGCGGGAGACTTCGAATACGCGACAGATGAATCCGAAGACTCGCGCCTTTCCAGCCTGGGATATTTCGATGCTCATATTGGTGGAAAGGGCGTTTATAAGATCAAACCGTCCCAAAAGTTTGAGTTCAGTGGAGAGTGTGGACAACCAGAAGCGGTGGGAATGCTGGGCTTCAGGAAGCTTAAGGTGACATGCAAGCTTTCGAATAACGAAGGCGAAGCAACCCTGGTGAGCGACTAAACTCACTGCATTGCGAGCGCGAACCGCGGGAATCAACTCGAGTCAGATCTTCCAGGTCGCCCCTTCGAAAACGACTTCTTTGAGCGATTTGACGGCGGCCCCGAAGTCTCCGACCAGGGTCTTGAAGCGGGGAGCTGAAAGCTGGCTGACGAAAATCGAAAGCAGCTCGCGGAAGTACCAGAAGACCTCCATCTGGTGGACAGGGTAGCGCTTCCATACCGCAATGCCCTGGTGACGGATGTCGTGCAGAAGCTCGAGCGCTTCGTGCAGCTCCTCGCAGGCGACCACGAGCAGTGCTTCCGGATCATTGAGCCCGCGGAGCTTGGCAAGATAGGCCTGCTTGGAGGCGCGCCAGTCGAGCACTTCGCCCTTGGGCGAGGGCGGGTCCGTGAAGGCGGAAACGAGCCAAGAAACGGATTCGCCGAATTTTTCGCGCAAAAGGCTTTCGGTTACGCCGGGCTCCGCGATCGTGTCATGCAGGAGCGCGGCCGCGCCTTGGACATCAGTGCCGCCATACTTGAGGACAAACGCGCAAACGCCCATCGGATGATGCAGAAACGGGACCGGGACGCCATCCAGGGTGCGCTCCTTCCAGGTCTGACCGGCGTGAATGCGAGAGGCGAACTCCAACGCGGATACGAGTAGGTTCATGTGTCTCCCTTCGGAGGCTCGATGCCATAGCCTTTGATCTTTTTGTGCAAATGACTGCGCTCGACTCCGAGGACCTGCGCCGCCTTGGACACATTCCAGTCGACATCTTTGAGAGTCTTCAGGATGTAGTCTTTTTCGAACTCCTCACGCGCATTGCGCAGGTTCCGGGACGCTCCGGAAGTATCGCTGAAGGCGGCCCCCCCCTCGGCGCCCGAAATCCGTGGAGCCAGTGGCTCATCGCCCTGGAACCGCAGAGTCAAGGCCTCGTCACTGAGTTGATCGAGGAGCGCGGAAGCCGAAATGGAACGGCCTTCCTCCGATTCGTGAGTCAAGATGACGAGGCGCTCGATGAGATTTTTGAGTTCTCGGACATTGCCTGGCCAAGGATAGGTCAGCAGTACCTTGAGCCCCTCTGCGGTCAAAGCGCGCGGCGGGCGACCGTGC
>CAYXVB010000046.1:21529-22869 GCA_964467785.1 uncultured Bacteriovoracaceae bacterium | reverse complement strand
AACGCTGGACCCAGGACGAGAGCGCCGGCGTGGTCGATCACGCCGTGAGCGTAAAACCGTCCGCGCCCAAAGCAGCCACTTCTCCCCAAGGAGGCGCTCACGCGGCGTCGGGCGGTCTCGTCCCGGACATGACGGTTGAGGCGAGCGGGCCCGGCATTTCGAAAACCCAAGGCGTTTTCCACACGGTGAGCACCGAGGACCAGTTCGAAGCGCTTCTTAAAAAGCTAAAGAAAGCGCCTGAATTCGGCTTTGACACTGAGACGACTTCGCTCAACCCGCGCGAGGCGGAGCTTGTGGGCATCGCGCTTTGCTGTGACGAGCACGAAGCTTATTATATTCCGATTTCCCATCGCGGCACGACAGTCCCGCAGCTTCCCAAGGAGCGCGTGCTCGAGGGGCTCCGGCCGCTCCTCACCGATCCCAGGCACAAGAAGATCGGGCAGAACCTCAAGTTCGACTGGCAAGTCATGGCCGAGCAGGGAATCGAAATCGACGGCATCGGCGCCGATACGATGGTCGCTTCCTATCTGCTCGATCCCGAAGGCCGCCATGGCCTGGATCTATTGGCGTCCAAGTACCTCGACTACTCGATGGTTACCTATGAGCAAGTCTGCGGCAAGGGCAAGGATGCGATCACCTTCGACCTCGTTCCCGTGGATCAGGCCACGCGTTACTCGGCCGAGGACGCCTGGATCGCGCTCCGGCTCTGGCATGTTCTAAAAAAAGAAATGCAGCGCGAGCATTTGATGGATGTCTTTTCGCAGGTCGATCTGCCGCTAGTGACCGTGCTCGCGCGGATGGAGCGGGAAGGCGTCTGCATCGATCCGGACTGGCTGGCCGGCCTCTCGCGCGAATTCGGTATCGAGATGCGCCGGATCGAGGAGCGGGTTGCCGCCTACACCCGCGGGCCGGTCAATCTCAACTCGCCCAAGCAGCTGGGCGTGCTGCTTTTTGACGAGCTCAAGCTTCCGCCTCAGGGCAAGACCAAGACCGGGTACTCGACGGATGCATCCGTGCTCGAAGCGCTCGCGCCACTGCACGAGGTCCCGCAACTGCTGCTCGAGTATCGCGAGGTCTCCAAGCTCAAGGGGACTTACGTGGATCCGCTCCCGCAGATGCGCGACGCAAAGACTGGCAAGATCCATACGAGCTACCACCAAACGGTCGCCGCCACGGGGCGGCTCTCGAGCTCGGACCCGAATCTCCAGAACATTCCGATACGAAGCGAACGCGGACGCCTCATCCGCAATGCATTCATCGCACCTAAAGGTTCGACCTTGGTGGCACTCGACTATTCGCAGATAGAGCTCCGGCTCGCGGCCATCCTCTCGAAGGACGAG
>CAYXVB010000046.1:9751-21519 GCA_964467785.1 uncultured Bacteriovoracaceae bacterium | reverse complement strand
CTCGAGCTCGGACCCGAATCTTCAGAACATTCCGAACCGAAGCGAGCGCGGCCGCAAGATCCGCGGAGCTTTCGTGCCGTGCCCGGGCAACCTGCTCGTCGCGGCCGATTACTCGCAGATCGAGCTTCGACTGCTCGCGCACATGAGTGGCGACCCGGAACTGGTGCGGGCGTTCAAACATGACGAGGACGTGCATCGGCACACCGCGGCCGAGCTCTTTGAGGTTCGCCCCTCCGAGGTCTCCGACGAGCAGCGCGGCATCGCCAAGGCGATCAATTTCGGGTTGATGTACGGCAAGACGGCCTTTGGCCTCTCACAAGAGCTGCGCATCGGTCGCAAGGAGGCTGCCGAGATCATCGCGCGCTATTTTGAGCGCTACAGCGCGGTCAAGAAGTTCCTCGACGGCCTGATCGCCCAGGCCAAGGAGCAGGGCTTTGTCACCACGCTCATGGGCCGTAAGCGCCGGCTGGGCGACATCCACTCGCGTAATCCCGCGCAGCGGGCCAATGCCGAGCGCATGGCGATGAACACGCCGATCCAGGGCACTGCCGCCGATCTGATCAAGATCGCGATGATCAATCTCGACGAGGCGCTCTCCGAGGGCGGCTTCAAGGCTCGGATGATCCTGCAGGTACATGACGAAATCCTGCTCGATTGTCCCCAGTCCGAAGCCGAGGACATCCAAAAGCTCCTCACGCGCGTGATGGAGACCGCGGGCCAGGAAAAGGGCTCGCCGCTCCGGCTCGATGTACCGCTCAAGGTCAATGCGGCGATCGGCAAGAGCTGGTTTGAGGTTTGAACTTTCTGTCGCGCCGCTACTCAGGGCGACAACTGACGAACCGACCATCGAAGCACCGAGTCCTTGTCATTGATCACCCCCACAGTGCACATTCGGCCGCTCAGACATTCGAAGATGGAGGTATTTAAGCTCGATCTTCCCTCCAAACTCAATAAATCGACTGTATTCCAGGTAGCGCCTCCGTCACCGGAGCGGCGGACGATCGAGCGCTGGAGGTTGCTGGAAGTGAGGGAGTAGCCGGTGACATAAATTCTACCCAAGCTATCTTTGCCGATCGATTGAGGGTAATTGTTTCGTCCGGCGGACATCACGTAGTCGTCAACCATGGTCCACGAGGAACCGCCGTCCGTGCTCTTTTGCACCATCCAATGCTTGGCTCCGCTCGCCGTTGTATCCGCGGCGCCAGCGACATAGACTGTGCCGGCCCCGTCGATGAGAACGCTGTAGGCTAGCGCATCCTTCGATGCTGCGAAGTTATAATCTCGCACGGTCGTCCAGCTGGCGCCCGCATCCGTGCTTTTGCGGACGATCCAGTGACTGATGTTGGACGCGTCGACGGCGGAGCCTACCGCGTAAACGGTATTACCGTTGACGGCGATTCCATTGCAGCCGGCGCTTTTGCCTGCGACCAAGTTGAAATCAGAAACCGTGCTCCAGGCACCGCCCGCATTGGTGCCCTTGCGGACCAGAAAATGTCCGACGAGCGCGCTCTGCCAACCTGTGGAACACGCGTAGGCGTTAGCAGGGGTGTTTCCGTCCACGGCGATGGCGCTCGCGATCGAATGCTGTCCGGCGGTGTGGTTGAAGTTATCGACGGTCGACCAAGTCGCCCCTTGGTCGGTGCTTCTTCGAACGACCTGATGATAGAGACTTGAGGAGTCCAGCGCATAGCCGGCGGCGTAGAGGTTGTCACTGGCGTCGACGGTCATGGAATTGGCGTGAGCGTCCTTGCCGGCGGCGAGATTGTAATCGTCGCTTCCCGCCCAGCTTGATCCGCCGTCCACGCTCCAGCGGGTGGTCCAATGCCGGATACTGGAAGAGTCATTGCCAGAGCCGGTGACGAAGATTCTCCCTGCCGAATCCCGGGCGCCACTGGAGGATTGGGAGTTAAATCCGATACTATGCGTCTGGTCGGAGATCACGCTCCAGGTTCCGCCGCTGTCCGTGCTCTTTTGAACAATAAAATGAGAATAGCCGGTGGCGTCCCTGGCAAAACCGACTGCCCAGACGTTTCCCGTGCCGTCGGTGAAAAGGGATTGCGCTTTGGAGATTTGGCCGGCCGACAACGCGTAGGAACCCATGGGGGTGCTCCAGGAGGTTCCGCCATCCGTGCTCTTTTGGATCACTCAATTGTACGCGCCGCTCGCGAATCCATATCCCGCGACGTAGACTGTGTTGGTGGAGTCGGAAACGATCGAAAAGGGCGAGGACTCGACTCCGCCGCCGTGGAGGTAATCGCTGACCGTGCTCCAGGTCGCGCCGCCATTTGTCGATTTACGGACGATCCAATGGGTTGTGGTGAGATCGCCTCCGGTGCCTGCGACATAGAGATTGCCCGCTGAGTCGCCGGTCAATGCGAGTATGTTCGAATTATAATTGGCGTCAAACTGATAGTCGTCGACCGTGGTCCAATTCGATCCTCCATCAGTGCTCTTTCGGACGATCCAATGTCTGATGTTGTTGGTATCGGTGGCGTACCCGCCAGCGTAGAGATTTCCCGCGCTATCTTTACCCAAGGCATTGACGCGCGCGCCTTTGCCGGCGATCAGAAAGTAATCAGAAACCGTGGACCAGGTGACGCCTCCGTTCGTGCTTTTCCTGATGATCCAATGGTCCGCGGTTCCGTCTGTTCCATAGCCGCCGACATAAATCGCGCCGGATGTCGAATGGATGGCTGTGGCCATGGAGTTACTATTGCTGATCAGTTGGTAATCCGAAACCGTGCTCCAAGTTGCCCCCGCGTCCGTCGACTTGCGGACGACCCAGTGATAGGCAAGAGCTGCGTCCCTAGAGGAGCCGATGACATAAATGGAGCCGGCGGCGTCCGTGGCCACGTTCGATGCATAGGAATATTGCGGCGCATGGAGAAAGTAAGTGTCCACTACTGACCAGGAAATACCACCGTCCGTGCTTTTGGAGACCGTCCAGTGAGTGATGGAGTTCGCATCTTCGGATTCCCCCACGGAATAGAGGTCGCCATTCGGGGCGCGAGTCGTTTTATACGCGTAAATGGACCTGAGTTTTCCAGTGGAAGTGGCCTGATAGTTGCTCTTGGTCTGAAACACGCGCAGGCTCACTGTTTTTGTCGAAGTGTTGCCGAGGCTGTCCGTCACGCGTAGGGTGTCCACGGTCGGGGCGTCGAGCGTGAGCGGGACCGAATAGGCACCGGTGGCTGGATCGATGAATCCGGTGCCGGAGTCCGAGTAACTCAGCGGCGGTACGCCATCTGTTGCGCCCAAGGCCGCGCTCTCACCCGTGAGAAGGCTGGTGTTCCAAGAAAAGCTCGGCAAATGGACCACATTGACCGAGGCGGAAGCGGTCATGCCGGCCGCATCCCGTGCGAGCAGAGTTGCAGCGCCAGGACTGGCTGGTGCGGTAAAGAGTCCACTACGGCTGTCAAGCAAGCCAGAACCGGTGAGCAGTTCGTAGGAATAGGGCGGGGTGCCGCCAGTGGCCACGAAGCGCTTCTGGTTTCCGATTCCGAGGGTCGAGTTTCCGGGAGTGAGCGAAAGGTCTCCGGCGGCCTGATCCAGACGATTGATCTGGACGGAACAGGAACACAGTGAAATGGAAACGAGAGCCAACCCAAGATCGGTAAGCTTCAAAATGGCATTGCCATCGCCTTTTCTGCCGACGTACCACATGGAGCCAAGGTCCATGATTCCATTTTGACCTGCTCTGGTCATTCAGGGAATGTGTCCAGCCCGACACGTCGGACACGCGGGACACGCGTACGGAGGCTGGATGGCCTGCGCTTCAGTACACCGGCCCCAGCGGCCGGCGTCCGATGCGCTTCAAGACCTCGGTGCGGAAGCGCAGCCACGGCACATACGCCGCTCGCTCGACCTGCTGGCTGATCTGGGGTGGCAGATGCAGGCCATGGACCCAGGCCTGTGCCTGTTGCACGGCCTCTTCTACCAGCGCGGCGCCGGCTTCGGCGCCGGGGCCGGGAATGCGCGAATCGAGCTCGAGCGGGCTTTCGATGAACGCGCGATAGTGCGGATAAGCCCAAAGATGGAATTGCAGGACCTCCGGAAGGTTCAACTCCTGGACGGCGCCCTCAAGCTCCTGATAGGCCGATCCGCCAAAGGCGGCGCCCGGGCTCTCAAAGAGCGCGATCACTTTTTCGGAAACTGTCGGCGCGACGGATTCGGCCGTTGCGTCGGCTGTTTCTCCGGCCGCCTCTCCGGCCGCCTCTCCGGCCGCCTCGAGGATTTCCATCAGCGTTTCCTCGCCGAGCAGCGCTGAGAGGCGCTTGAGGGTCTCGGCCTGGGCTTCGAGCATGTAGATGAGGAATTCGACGAGTCTCATGCGCGGGGTGCCTCGCCGAGCGCCGTCCAGCGGCCCGGAATGCGGTTGCGCACTTCAGTGGCGGAGCTCGCCTCAAGCGCGATCTGCCACAGGCCTTCCCAGGCGCGGGTATCCGAGTGGATGCCCAGCGTGCGAGTGGAGAGCAACACCCCTTGCGGCCAAAGCGAGTCGATCACCGATTGTTGAAGTTTCTCCGCCTCGGTAAGTCCACAGTGGGCATAAAGCGACCAGAACTCACAGCCCGCGCTCCACGCTTCGTTGACCAGCAATAGTTCCCAGGGGCGGTCCGTGAGGCTGCCCTGCTGAGCCAGGCTCGCGCCGCGCTCCAGGCGCTCGCGTCCCAGCGCGTCGAGCAGCGCGGGGGATAGCTTGGCCAGTTTTTCGGCCCAGGCGTCAGCTTCACTTTTTCTCGATGGCGCCGATTGGGTCATCAACTGATCGAGCGTGGGAGGTAGCTCCGGCGCGTTTCCGAAAGCCCAGGCCTGAATGCGATGCTCGGCCTCGTCGGCGCGGGCGACGCCATCAAAGGCCCGGCGAGCCAAAAAAGACGACTTGTGGGCGTGGAGTCTTCCGTAAAGCTCGCGGAGCAGCGTGAGGCGGAGCAGGCGTGCTACCGATTTACGGGTGGCGGCCTCCTTCCAGCGTGGCTCAAACGCACTGATCTCCGCATCGACGTCAGGAGTCATCGGATCGGAGTCACTCAAGCCGTTGGATCCTTCTCAGACCGGGAGGCCGCGTCGCGCGAGTCACGAAGAATGGGGTAGGCGCCGCCGTCCAACGGGCGGCGGGGAGTGATTCCGTCCTTGGGCTGAGCCTCGACATGCGGGATGTCCATGGGCGCGAAGTCTCCACTTGTATCCTCGCGGGCCCCGCCTTCGAGATCCTCCGCCTTGATCAAATTGCTGCGTCGAGCAGCGCCGGGACGTGGGCGCTTGGAGTACTCCAAAAGCGCCTGCACGAGATCCTGATTCTTGAAAGGCGAAGCAGGAGCTTTCTGAGGCTGACGGGTCTGTGCTTGTGATGGGGCCTGCGCTCGCGCCTCGGGCTCAGGTCGGCGCGACGTCGACACCTCCGGGCGGATGATCTTGACGGACTCGCGTGCAGTGTCGCCCAGCGAGTCGAGAAGCTGGAGCGCATCGAGCGCGGCGCGCTGCTCGCGCACGGGAGAGCGGTCCATCGGGCTCGCGCGGCTGACCAGCGACTCGGCGAGGCGCTGAAGTTCCCTCAGGCGGTCACGCATAGCTTGACCCCCTTGAAGTTCGCTTTGAACCAGTCCTCTGAAACCTGTCCGAAGTCGGCGCAGGAAACGGCTAGACCTTCGATGCCGAGCTTCTTGAGGTTGCGCGCGAGCGCTTGCACGGACTCGTGAGGCAGCTTGGCGCGCTTTCCGTAGTTCTCGGAGGCCCCGGCCCCCGCGAGGATCAGGTGATACACGCGACCGTGATTGACGGCCGGATAATAGACGCACTCACCCGGAACGCCTCGGATCGCCCCCGAGCGCAGCTGGGCCGTGAGGATGCCCTTGAGCTTCCAATCGATTAATCCGGCGAGTCCCCAGAGTGGGCGCTCGTTTTCATGGAAGGTCACGATCAGGCCGGGGACCTTTCCGGTGAAAAGCGCATGATCTGCGGAGATCTCAAGCCGATCTGTCATCGTTCCAATAGTACCTTGGCCCGTCGGCTCTGCCAATCGGACAAGTCAGGCAATCGGCGAATCCGTTGGCTCGGCCCGGTTCAAATTGGATCGAAGGAGAGCGTCAAAAATCAGTCTCTGGCGCCAGTGGGCCTCCGTCCGTGCCGAGGTTAGGGGGTGCGTACCGTGCGTTGGATCGCGTCGAGGATGCCGTTGACGAAGCCCGGCGACTCCGTCGTTCCAAACTGCTTGGCGAGTTCGATGGCTTCATCGATCACGACGGACCCTGGCGTTTCACGGAAGCGCTTCAGCTCAAAGGTCGCCATACGGAGCAGGCAGCGATCGAGCACGGCCATGCGGGCGACCTTCCAGTTGGAGGCATGTTTTTCGATGATCTCATCGAGCGCCGTGGATTCCTTCAGTGAGCCCGCGACCAGTTCAGAAGCGAACTCGCGGACTTCGGCGTCGATCTTAAAGTGCTCGAAATGCTTGATCAGCTCTTGCGACAGCTCGCGATCGCTCAGCGCTGGAGCCGCTGAAGCCGAGGCGGCGGCGGCGACGTCGTAGCGGTACAAGATTTGGAGCGCGATTTCGCGGGCGCGATGACGAGTGCTCATGGAAGTCAGACTCCTTTAATTTTCTGGGGACGGCTGAGGTTGGAGAGGATTGGAACCCGCAGCCGGAGCGGCCGGGGGGGGCGCAGCGGCGGGGGCGATGAAGTCAAAAGCCATAGCTCCGGGCGATTCGGCCGCCTCCGCCTCCGGGTGGGCGGGCAAGCCTTGTAGCTCGGCCACGAACTCCTGCACGTCGCGGAACTCGCGATAAACAGAGGCAAAGCGGATGTAGGCCACCTTGTCCAGGCGTTGCAGCTCCACCATGACCATCTCGCCAATGGTATGGGAGGGGATTTCCTTAAGCCCGTATCCCTGGATCCGCTTTTCGATTCGAGCCATCGCGTCCTCGATCTTTTGGATGGGGACTGAGCGCTTTTGGCAGGCGGCGTGGATCCCACCCAGGATCTTCAGTCGGTCATAAGTCTCGCGGCGTCCGTCTTTTTTGATGACGGCCGGCATGACCTCTTCGACGCGTTCGTAGGTGGTGAAGCGAGCCTCGCACCTCGGACACTCCCGCCTGCGACGGGTGGCGTCGCCTTGCTGGTTCATCCGAGAGTCAATGACCTTGGTGTCTGTCTGGCTGCAGAACGGGCACTTCACACTGTTTCTGTACCTGATCTGGGTGGGTATGGCAAGCTGCAGCACGAGCTCCCGGCCCAGAAGTATTGACCCTGGATTGGCTGTGATTCAAAATTGAGGCCTATGGTCCTCGCCAATCGGCTCCCTAGTCCTCCTTCGGAACTCACTGCGCGAGCACCTGATCCTCCGAGGGTTCTGATTGTCGATGACGATCCGGACATCCGCGATCTCATCGAGTTTGACTTCGAAAGCGTTGGCTATCTGGTCAAGGTAGCCGGTTCCGCGGAGGAAGCGATTAGAAAGATGAGCGAAGTCCGGTTTGATGCGATCGTCTCGGACATCCGAATGGCCGATGCGGGAGGGATGGCGCTTCTCAAAGAGATCGGCAAACTGACGCCGGCGACCAAGCCGGTATTTGTTTTTATCACGGGTTTTGCGGATATCTCTCTCCAGGAGGCCTTTCATCTCGGAGTCGACGGCTTTGTGATGAAGCCCTTCGGTCGTCGAGCAGTCGTGGACTGGGTGCGCCGGCTGCTGCTGCCGCCGGAGAAGCGCTGGGTCGGCGTCACCACGATTTCCGCTACCGCGCCCGCCTGGCGTTTCCACTTCAAATCTTTTGAGGAGGCGCGCCAGCTCCAGCATTTCAACTTGGGCCGGGGTGGAGCGTTTGTGCATCATGCAGGTCCGGGGTATCCCCAGCTGGGCTCAGAGATCTCTTTTCAGATTCAATGGGACGAGCCCATGCCTTCGACCCTTGGCCCGATCCTGCGGATCGAGGGCAGGGCTAAAATTCAATGGGTTCGCAAAACGGAGAATTCCGAGGGCTTGGCACCCGGAATTGGACTCGAGTTCCTCAGTCTGACCGATTCCTCGATCGCTCTTTTTTCGGAACTCCAGAGACATCGCCCTTCGATGTCTTTTATTCCGCGGTGCTGAATTCGGTTAGGCAATCCGGGGCGATTCAAGCCCGGCCGTGGCCATAAAGCGGGAACCGCTCGCAGAGCGTGGCCACATCCTTGCGGATTTTGCCGAGCTGGACGGAGTCGCCTTTGGACTGCAGGGCTTGGGTGATCCAATGGGCGATCTGCTTCATCTCGCTTGCGCCCATACCGCGCGTGGTGAGCGCGGGAGTGCCGATGCGGATGCCGCTCGTGACAAACGGGCTTCGTTTCTCGGTCGGGATGGTGTTTTTGTTGACCGTGATGCCGGCCTGGTCGAGCCAGGTTTCGGCATCCTTGCCCGTGATCTGCCCGTCGCCAAACTGAGTGAGGTCCACCAGCATGAGGTGGTTGTCCGTGCCGCCCGTCACTAGTCCGAAGCCGCGAGCCATGAGCACTTCCGCCAGCGCGCGGGCGTTGGCGATGACCTGCTTCTGGTACTCCTTGAATTCCGGACGGAGGGCCTCACCGAAAGCTACGGCCTTGGCCGCGATCACGTGCATGAGCGGACCGCCTTGAATGCCGGGGAAGATGAGCGAGTTGACGGCCTTGATCTTTTCCGCGGAGGAGAGGATCACGCCGCCGCGGGGGCCGCGCAGGGTCTTATGCGTGGTCGAAGTGGTATAGGTCGCGTGAGGAATCGGCGACGGATGGAGTCCCGCCGCCACGAGGCCCGCGATATGCGCCATGTCCACGACAAAGGCGCATCCGGCTTCTTGTGCGATCTTGCCCAAGATCTCGAAGTCGATGATCCTGGGATAAGCGCTTGCGCCTGCCACGAGGATTTTGGGACGGTCTTTCAGGACGATGTCCCGGATCTGGTCATAGTCGAGGCGGTGCGTCTGGTCGTTGAGCCCGTAGCTAGTCACCTTGAACAACTTGCCTGAGAAGTTGACTGGCGAGCCGTGGGTGAGATGACCTCCGTGGGAGAGGCTCATGCCGACGATCTTGTCGCCCGGCTGTGCGAGCGCTAGGTAGGCTGCCATGTTCGCTTGCGAACCCGAATGAGGCTGGACGTTCGCCGCCTCGGCGCCGAAGATCCGGCAGATCCGCTCGATCGCGGCGGCCTCGATCTGGTCCGCGAACTCGCAGCCCCCGTAATAGCGCTTTCCGGGATACCCTTCGGCATACTTATTGGTTAGCACCGAGCCTTGCGCTTCCAGCACCGCGCGGCTGACATAGTTTTCGGAGGCGATCATTTCCAGGCCCGTTTCCTCGCGGACCTCTTCGCGCCCAATGGATGCAAAGACAGCAGGATCGCTCGATTGAAGGGAGTCTTGAAACCAGGCCGGCGTTTTGAAGGAGCTCATGGCCCGAAGTTGTATCGTGCTCACGCGCTCGCCGCAAGGGGAGGGTAGTGATGATTCGAAGCGTTAGTTAATAGATCAAAACGCGGTTATTGGCCTGGTCTTCGATCACGAGCTTACAGCTACTGGCATCCACAAAGGTGGGTTGACTCAAAGTCATCGCAGAGGCAGCTCCCCCTTGGTTGGCTGAATTCGAAGTCAGATTGGGTTGCTCAATCACGTAGTCGGCCGCGGCGCCGTTGGTGGTGGGGATCGAGTTGTAGACGAGCACTCGGTTATTTGCCGAGTCAGCGATATACAGTCGGCCCAATGAATCCACTGAGACCCCGTGCGGCCCAAACAGTGTGGTGGCGGTGTTGCCGAAATTTTCGCTGACGAAGTTGGGTTGGCCGATCACGACGTCAGCTGACGCGCCATTGGTGGTCGGGACCGAATTATAGATCAGAACGCGATGGGTCCATCGATCAGCGATGATAAGCTTTCCTGAGGCGATGATCGCGTGCGGGGGCTCCGTCAAGCTCGCCGCCGAGAGCGATGCGCCGCTGCCCCAGACGGCTGAAGTCATATCGGCTTGCCCCACGACGACCGCAGCGGCGGGAGAGTTCGAGGTGATGGGAAGAGGGTAAATCAGGACGCGGGAATTGTTCACGTCCGCGACGACGAGACGAGTGGCGTCGGCAAAGACGCCGCCATATAGAGCATCTAATCCGTATTCACTTCGGCCGCCGTTATTGGCGACATTTGAAGTGGAGTTGGGTTGGCCGATGACATAGCTGGGAGCTTGCGCGGCGGAAGTCGGAATGGAATTGAAAACCAAGACACGACTGTTATTGCCATCCGCCAGAAAGAACTGTGTTCCGTTCCACGCGACATTTCGGCCGGTGTGCATGCTCGTTCCGCTGAGCCCGCCTGTGTTGCTGGAGGTCGTGGAGGCATCCGGCTGGCCCCAAACGAAGTCGGCCGAAGCATTGTTGCTGGTCGGGATCGTGTTGAAGAAAAGGTAACGGTGGTTGAAGAACTCGCCGATAATCAACGCTCCGGTACTGAGTACGGCGACACCATCGGGGACATTGAGCGTGTTGGCCGCGGCGGAGCCTCCTTGATTCGCGCTGGTCGCGGACATCGTGGGTTGTCCGATGACGACGGTGGCCGCCATGCCCGTACTGGGTGTGATGACTCCGCTGCAGGCGGGAGTGGAAGGGGACGTGGCCGGCGTTTCCGTCGTCGTGTCGGCGGCAGTCGTTGTGAGAGGTTGCTCGAGCCTATTGATTCTGACCGCGCAGCCGGCGAGCGGAAGCGCAAAGCTCAGCAAGAGCGTTGGATATAAGGCGTCCTTCATGGAATACCTCGTAGAGTATTTGAACGACATACGTGCCACATCATTCCTTATGGGATATTATCAGGTAAATATCCGGAACTGGAAAGATGAGTCTGTGGCGATCTGTGTCGGTTCGGGCACGCCGGCGAGGAACTCCCGGAATCGCACGGGATTCAGGAGGAGGATGGGTCTAAAAGTCTTGGGGCCGGCGGCGCCCCGGCTCGGTCAGCGCGGCGGCTTTTTTTCGAGCGCGGCGATTTTGGCAATCCGGCCGGCGTGGCGTCCGTCGGCCGTAAACGGCGTTTCGAGCCAAACCCGCACGATCTCGGCGCCATACTCCGGCGCGACAAAACGCGAGCCCAGGCAGAGGATGTTGGCGTCGTTATGCTCCCGCGAAAGACGCGCGGAAACCGGATTCTCCACCAGGGCGGCGCGGATTCCGGGAATCTTATTGGCCGCGATGGACATCCCGATTCCGCTTCCACAAATCAGCACGCCCTGCTGGAACTCTCCCGTCGCCACGCGAACGGCGACTTTCGCCGCGTAATCCGGATAGTCCACCCGGTCGCCGTTCAGCGGACCCAGGTCGACCCATTCGCAGTCCGGGAGCTGTTTTTGGATCTCCGCCTTCATGGCCACGCCCGCGTGATCGGACGCAATAAGGACTTTCTTCTTTTTGTCGATCGGGGATGTGGCCATGGGGATATCCTCTTTTAGAGGCGCCGCAAGGCCAAGTCACCGAAATCGGCGCCAGAAATCAGTTCAGATACGACCAAAGAGCAGGGAGCCGTTCGTGCCACCAAAGCCAAAGCTATTGGACAGCGCATAGTTCACGGTCTTTTTCACCGCATGATGTGCCGTGAAATCGAGGCCAAGCTCGGCGCAAGCCGGATCGAGGTTGTCCAGGTTGATCGTAGGCGGAATGATCCCGTCTCGGATCGCCAGGATCGAGAACATCGCTTCGATCGCGCCGGCGGCACCGAGGAGGTGCCCGGTCATCGACTTCGTGCCCGTCACCACGCAGTCCGACACCGAGTCGCCAAGGGCCTC
>CAYXVB010000046.1:0-9741 GCA_964467785.1 uncultured Bacteriovoracaceae bacterium | reverse complement strand
GTGCCCGGTCATCGACTTGGTCGAGCTGATGTGAAGGTGCTTCTTGCCGTTAGGGAAGAGGCGGGCGACAGCGCGCGCTTCTTCGGCATCGCCAGCCGGCGTCGAAGTGCCGTGGGCGTTGACGTACCCGATTTCGTCCGCCGGAATGCCGGAGTTCTTCAGGGCCATGGCCATGGCGCGACGGCCTCCCTCGCCTTCGGGAGCAGGTGAGGTCATGTGGTACGCGTCGCCCGACAGGCCGTAGCCGCAAAGCTCGGCGTAAATCTTGGCGCCACGCTTCTTGGCGTGTTCGTATTCCTCGAGAATGAGAACTGCCGCGCCTTCGCCCATGACAAAACCGTCACGGCCTGTATCAAAGGGCCGCGAGGCCTTCTGCGGGGCATCGTTTCTGGTGGAAAGCGCTTTCATCGCAGCAAAGCCGCCGATACCTAAGTCGGAGATGACCGCTTCGGCGCCGCCAGCGACCATAATGTCCGCATCGCCGCGCTGAATGATATGCATCGACTCGCCCAACGAATGGGCGCTCGAGGTACAGGCCGTTACGTTGCAAAGGTTTGGGCCCTGCGCATTGAGCATGATGCTGAGCTGCCCCGAGGACATGTTGGCGATGACCTGCGGAATGAAAAATGGGGTAATACGGCGATAACCCTTGGCGAGGAATTCGTTATGGACGTCGCCGATCTCGGGGAGTCCGCCCATGCCGGCGCCGATATTGATGCCCATGCGCTCGGGATTGATCTGATCGCGCACCAGATCGAGGCCGGAGTCGCCATAGGCTTCCAGGCCGGCGGCCAGCGCGAAGTGCACGAAGCGACCCACGCGGCGGGCTTCCTTGGCGTTGGCAGCCATCGTGATCTCTGTGCCTGGGGCCGGGCGGAAGGGGCCCACGGGACGGGTCACATCAAAGCCTTTGACTTCGGCCGCAAAGGTGACCGGGCAATCTTTGGTGTCAAAAATCGTGATGGGAGCGACGCCAGATTTGCCCTCGATGGCGTTAGCCCAGGTTTCCTGAACCGAGAGACCCAGGGGGGTGACTGCTCCAATACCCGTTACGACAACACGACGGCGGTGATTAGAGGCATTGGATACGGGGGCAGTCATTGCCACGGGGTCTCTCCTGTTCTCGGAATTTTCTAGATACTGTTTAGTTGGTGGCTTTGGAAGTGATGTACTTCACCACGTCGCCGACCGTCTTCATCTTTTCGGCGTCTTCATCCGGGATGTCGAGGTCGAATTCTTCTTCCATGGTCATCACGAGCTCAACGATGTCGAGGCTGTCGGCGCCCAGGTCGTCGATGAACGAAGCAGCAGTCTGAACCTTTTCGGGTTCCACGGCGAGCTGGTCACAGATGATCGTTTTGACTCTTTCTTCAACGGAAGCGGACATCGTTCTTTCTCCTCTAAGTAAAAATGGAACTGAAACTCACATGTACATGCCGCCATTGACGCCGATCACCTGTCCGGTGACATAGCGGCTGGCGGGCGACGCCAGGAAGGAGACCAAGGACGCGACATCCTCAGGTTCTCCCATAAATCCGAGCGGGACGGTTCGCAGAATGGCCTCTTTTTGAGATTCCGTCAAGGCCCCTGTCATATCGGTGACGATGTAACCAGGGGTGACGACATTCGCGCGGACTTGTCGACTCGCAAGCTCCTTGGCGACACTTTTGGTGAATCCGATGAGGCCGGCTTTTGCCGCGGAATACGCGCATTGTCCGGCATTTCCCATCTCGCCCACGACAGACGAAATCTGAATGATGCTGCCTTTGCGTTCGCGCATCATCTGCTGCGCGGCCGCGCGAGTGCAGTAGATCGCGCCCTTGAGGTCGACATTGAGGGTCTTCTCGAGGTCCTCGTCTTTCATGCGGATCAGCAGCCCGTCGATCGTGATGCCGGCGTTGTTGACTAGCACGTTCAGTTTGCCGAACGTCTTTGCGATCCAGTCGAATTTCTCATCGACCTGCTGGGAGTCGGAGACGTCAAACTGAACGACATCCGCCTGCCCGCCTTCCGCTTGAATCGCGGCCTTCAGCTCGAGCGCTTTGGCCTCATTTCCGGCGTAGTTGATCAGGACGTGAAAACCGTCCTTGGCTAGCTTGCGGACAATGGCCGCGCCAATGCCGCGGGAGCCGCCGGTGACGAGCGCGATGGGTTTTTTCTGGGATTCCATTTGAGCTTCCTTTGCTGCTGGGGTGCTGCCTGATTGAGGTCAGGCTTTCATCGCGGCTTCGAGCGCCTGGATCATCGCCGGATCCGCGACATTGAGGGAGGTGACCTGGGCTCCTGCCTGCTGGGCGATGCGTTTGTTGAGGCCGGAAAGCACTTTACCAGGGCCGAACTCGACGGTCAGCAGGTGACCCTGTTCGAAAAGATGAGTCATCGATTGTTTCCAGAGCACCGGATGATCCACTTGTTCGACAAGCAGCTCAAACACCAGACCGGGCTCCTGCGTGAGGCGGGCCGTGCGGTTGGGAACATACGGACACGAAGGCATTTTCGCCTTTTCGGCGACGGTCGCTTGCGAGAAAAGCTCGGCCATGCGGTCCCGCGCCTTGCGCATCAGTCGGCAATGAAAGGGCGCGCTCACGGAGAGAGGAATCGCTTTGCCTCCAGGAAATTCGCCCGCCTTGATGAGGGCGATGGCTTCGGCGATGGCGTCGCGGGATCCGGCAATGACGATCTGGCCGGGAGCATTGAAATTGGCGGGCTCAACCACCGCTTCGACCGTCACGTCGGCGTTTTCGCCGGCCGCGCGCTTGGCTTTGGCCGCGGCCGAGGCTTTTTCGCAGAGAGCGGAGATTGCTGAGTCCTCGAGTCCCAGGACCGCGGCCATCGTACCCATGCCGGCGGGGACGGCCAGCTGCATCGCCTTGCCGCGTTCACGTACCCAAGCGGCGGCGGTAGCCAACGGCAACGCACCGGCGGCTACGAGCGCGGAGTACTCACCCAGGCTGTGGCCCGCGACTGCCGTTGGCGTGAAGCCGGTTTCCTTCTGGGCGACACGGAACGCCGCGACCGAGGCGGTCAGGAGCGCCGGCTGCGTATTTTCGGTCAGCGTGAGATCGCTATCCGGACCGTCGAAGCAAAGCTTCTTGAGGTCGATCTTGGTCGCATCCGAAGCTTCTTCGAATACATGGGCCGCGAGCGTGAAGTTCTGCACCAGTTCCTTGGCCATGCCGACATGCTGCGAGCCCTGGCCCGGAAAAAGCGCGACGGGTTTCTGGTTGGCGAAGTTCTTCATGAGTCCATTCTCCTCAATTCGGTCTAGCTTGTTGATACCGAGGCCGCGCAGCGTGCATGCGGGCCGTTACATCCTCACCAGAATAGAGCCGTAGGTCAGGCCCGCGCCAAAGACGTCAAAAAGCACGGTCTGTCCAGGCTTGATCCGGCCGTCCCTCACTGCTTCGTCGAGCATTGTCGGTACGGTGGCCGAGGAGGTATTGCCGTAACGATCCACGTTGACCAGGACCTTCTCCATCGGACACTCCAGGCGCTTGGCCACGGCTTCAATAATCCGGAGATTGGCCTGGTGCGGAATGATCCAATCGAGTTGATCCAAGGTCATCCCATTGGCGGTAAGCGCCTTGTCGGCGAACTCCGCCAGAGTGCGGACGGCGTTCTTGAACATGTCCCGTCCCTTCATGGTCATTTTGTCGAGCCCGGCGGCATGCGCCTCAGCCGTTGTCTCCATGAACGAACCGCCGCTCTTGATCTCGAGCAAGTCGTAAAGCGTGCCGTCAGTCCCGAGGTGGCTGGAAAGGATACGGCCCGGCGAATCCGGTTCGCAGCGTTCGACGACCACTGCACCGGCGGCGTCGCCAAACAAGATGCACGAGCCGCGATCGTTCCAGTTGGTGATTCCGCTGAGTACTTCGGCGCCGATGATGAGCGCGGTCTTGCCTTGTCCATTGCGGATGAACTGATCCGCGGTCGCAAGTGCGAAGAGAAAGCTCGAGCAAGCGGTATTGATGTCCATGCCCCAGGCCTGGAACGCGCCGAGCTTGCGCTGAAGATGGCAGTGGGAAGCCGGTACCGGTTGGTCAGGAGAGACCGATCCGTATAGAATGAAGTCGATGTCTTGGGCGGTCTTGCCGGCCATTTCGAGCGCTTTCATCGCCGCTTTGGCCGCGAGGGAGGAATTGCTCTCCTCGGGATTACCCTTCTCGGCGATTCGGCGTTCGCGAATGCCTGTGCGCTCTCGGATCCAATCATCGCTGGTGTCGAGCTTCTTGGCGAGGTCGTCGTTGGTGACGATGGTTTTGGGGAAAGCGGAACCCGTTCCGGTGATGCGGGTGGCGTAGCGGGGGGAGGAGGTCGAAGCGTTGGGGGACAGCAAAATCAGGTTACCTCGCGAATGAGGACCTGCAACTCAGGCGGACAATCGCCCGGGGCGCGGATCCCGGTTGGAGACAAATCGGTTTGGCCCGGACAACCTGCCCAACCTCAGGTCCCACGTCAAGGTTTTCAAAACGAGCCATTTCAGACGCACCGACGCCGCCCGGGCCGCGAACTTACTGCGACCCGGTAACGGCTGTACGGTGTGAATGCTGTAAAGTCGAGATGTGTGTTTCACTTGGGCCGTTAGACCTCGCGAAACCCGACGTTGAAGTCGTCGGTCGAGCAATCAGGCTTTAGCGGCCTTGCGAGCCTTCGCGGTCATCTCGAGCTGGCGGCCTTCGCGGACCATGGCCATCGTGATGCGATGAGTGCGGGTCTGAGCGCCGTCGGTGGTCGCGGTCACAGCGGCGTGCACGGCGCGCTTGCCAGCGGCGAAACGGCGCATGTTGCGGCGGCTACGGGAAATCTTTTTCTTCGGGGTTGCCATTTTCTTCTCCTTTAAAATCCGACGCCCAGGGCGGCGGCACTTTCGCTAGCGGCTTTTTTACCGCAAACAGTCGGCCATTTCCGGCCACAAAAAAACCGGCAATCGCTCGCCGGCACAGTCTTCAGCCTTTCGGCTGCACTCATTTCTTACAGCTTCAACTCCGGCTTCAGGCTTTGGAGCGCGGCAAACGGCGAAGCTTTGTTGAGCTTGGCACATGCGCAGCGTCCAGAGTTGAGGTCGGTGCCGCAGTTGAGGCAAAGCCCCTTGCACTCAGCGCCACAAAGCGGCTGAAAAGGAACCTGAAGCTGCAGCTGTTCCGTGAGGATGTCACCGAGTTCGATGTAATCCTCCGAAAGATAAGTGATATCGAGATCCATCCCAGCGCCACCGGCGCCTTCCTCGTGATCGGACGACTCATCGTGGGCATGGCGGGCGAAACCTTTGGTCTGCCCGGTGGGTTTGCCTTTGTTGCGTCCGGACTCTTGGATATGAGCCACGCCGGCCATCACGGGATCTTTGCAGAACAGAGCCGAAATTCTGGGATTACACTCGAGATCAAATGGGGTCGCACAGCGGCTGCACAGTAGGCGCACGCTGGTGTGGATGTTGCCCGAAATGACAATGACTTCGTCCACTTTGCGCAAAGACAGATGGGCTTCGACCGTACGGGGCGGGCTTCCCGGCGTCTTAAGAGGCGCAGCAGACGCGGGACGGACAACGGCCGAGGGAGCAGGCTTGGCTGTGTGCCAAGGCTCTTCATCCACGCGTTCGACGGCTTCGATCACCCAGGAGTCATTCTGAGTGAAGTCGTATTCCATCTCCTGATCTGTGATTTCGTGAAGGTAAATCCGCATGAAATCCCTTTAACGGTTTCGAGTTGTCGGACATTAGCCGCGCCTGGGGTCGCAGTCAATTACAAAAACTGAGGTGCTGGGCTGATCCGGCTCGGTGAGTTGGGGTCGATCCTCCAACGGACCAGGCGTCGGGAGATGGCCCGACCGAGCGGTGATCTCGCCGTGATTCCGAGAGTTTTTTGAGGATGGCGGGAAACAAAAGGTAGGAATCGAGAGATCAATGGTTCTGGCGGGGTGCCCGTTCGAGTGGACTCCAGTTCGACCTGACGGGCAAAGCAATCGGGGAGCAGGAGGCCGCCTCCGGCCAATCCGCCATCTTGCCCGTTTGGGGTCACAATCCGGCAAGCGCCTTGGAGGGAGTGGATAGTCAATGGGCCAAACGAAGTGAGCTCGCCGTCACGAAGGCCTGCCGCTGGCGCCCCATCCGAAATCCAGCAGAGAGGCGCGTTTTGATGCAGGACTTCCGTCCATCGCAGGAGGGTGGGGTGGACATGGATCTGGTCGACAATCAGCTCAACAGATACGTCTTTGCGTCCCAAGGCTGCTCCAAGCGGGCCGGGCTCACGGTGATGAAACGCCATGGCATTCCAGGCATGCGTGATTCCTGAAAAGCCTGTATCAAAGGCGTCGCGGGCCTGGGTTTCGGTGGCCCGGCTGTGTCCTAATGAAAGATGAATCTCGCGGATCTTGCACCACAACACCAATCTACGAAGGTCATCGGCGGATAGGGTTTCAGGCGCAACGGTAAGGATTTTGAGGGTTCCTCGGCTGAGTTCCCAAAGAGAGTCGAGTTCGGCGAGATGGATGGGGCGAATTGCTCCCGGAGGATGCGCCCCGCGTGCATCAGGGCTGAGGAAGGGGCCTTCGAGATGAATTCCGAGTGGAAGGGCGCCCAGACGCTGTCCGGAAGTTTCATGGTCGAGTCGACCATGGATTTTCCGAATCCAGGGACCGAGGCGCGACACGGTTTCCGCCAGCGGCGCCGCTTCAACCGATAGCGTCGTCGCACAGAAGCCCGTCAGTCCGCGCTGCCCGAGCTCCTGGCGGAGATCCTCGAGTTGGGCTTCGCGTGCGCTCATGAAGTCCACGCCCAATGCGCCGTGAAAATGGAGGTCGATCGGTCCCGGAAGGGCGCGGGTGAGCCGGGTTGAAACGGCGGAACCTGTTGGTTTTTTTCTCATCACTCGAAGAGAACGGCTGACTGATTTGTTCTTGACGCGAGCATTTAGGCGTGGCACCCAATCTTCCTAGCATGTTACCCGAGCCGCGCAAGCCAGGAATGGTTTGTCTTTGCGCTAGGCTCCAGACCCTCACAGGTGAATATGAAAGCCCAAAAAGCTTCCGGCTCCAAAAAGTCCTCTCAGCTTGCCAAAGCCATGGCCGCCGCCAAGAAATTCGCGAAGTCGGCCATCAAGGGCAGTCACTCCCATGGATCCCATGGCACTCACAGCGTACAGGGATCAAAGGATGCCAAAAAGGCCCATGCTCACCCTCACAAGCATGAGAAAGCGGCCGGCAAGCCGATGGCACATAAAGGACACGGAGCGCATCCCGCACACGGCGGAAAAGGCAGAAAGCCCGCACCTAAGGCGCAAGTTGCTGGCCGTTCTACCGATAAGGCTGGCATGAGTCACAGCGGCCAGCACAACAAGAGCAAACACATCGTTCCCGCACCGCATAAAGTTCACGCCAAGGCGGAACCGCACAAGCACGCGGCTCCCGCGCTGAGCAAGAAGGTCGCTGCTCCTGCCCCGATCGCCAAGAGCAAGTCGGGCGGCGCTTCGGGTCACCTGGTCACGCGCAAAACCGTCGAAGTCGAGGCGGTCTGTCGCGAAGTCGCCTGCGAGGGGCTCTCGACCACCGGGGGATACTGCCGGCTTCATTACATCAAGAACTGGAAGAAAATTAAGCGCAAGGAGCTCATCCTCAAGGAAGGCAAGCTCAATCAGTACATTGAAGAGTTAGTCGTCAAGTATCCCGACAAGTACATCGAGGCGATCCGTCAGGACCTCGCCGGTGACAAGGAATTCGCCAAGGTCATCTACGATCTGGATCTCGACGAGTCGGTGGACGATTTCGACGTCGAGGGCGATTCGGCCGACGGCCTGATCGACTCCATCAAGCGCGACTTCGACGACGAAGGCGACGGATTCTGAGTCTCGTCCGATTCGAACGCGCGGCGCTATTACTCTGGGGAGTGCTCTTCGGCACGGCTTGCTCGGTGCTGCTTTGGTTACAAGGCCGGCTTCCGGAGCAGGTGGCCTCGCATTTCGACTGGGCTGGGCGGGTAGATGGCTGGATGGGGCGGGAGTCGTTTTTCGCGCTCAATTCCGTGCTGCTCCTTCTGATCAATGGGTTTGTCGCGGGGCTGGCGCTTTATGCGCGGCGAAATCGTGAAGTCTTGCCAGAGCGCTTCGGGCGTTTCGGCATCGGTTTCAACTTTCCCAATCGGCAGTATTGGCTAGCCTCTGCGGAGCGAGCCCGTGAGGCGATGGGTCGGCTCGCGACTTGTCTTGCGGTGACCGGGGCTTACATCAACGTCACTTTCCTGAGCGTGTTTCACATGATTTTTCAGGAAAACGTGGGGCGCCCGCTCGTGGTGGTGCCATTTGCGCTGATCGTGGGCGGGATCCTGTTCGCGTCGCTCGCGCTTGTCGTGATGATCCGTCTCGCGTTTCGCGTGTCGTGAGCCGGTCCGCGCTTCGCGCCGGAGCTCGGTTACAGGATGTGCGCCCGAAGCTCGTCGTAAGCCTCGATAAAACACGCGGCCGCGCGGGGGAGGTTGGCCGCCCAGTCATTGTGGGCGTTAGGGTCTGAACCATCGGTAATGTATTTGAGCGAGACGAAGGGCACGCTCAGATGATGGCAGACCTTGGCCATCGCGAATGCTTCCATGTCGACGACATCACACTCGACGAGTGGTCTTCCGGTTTCAAACCGGTCTCCCGTGCCGCAGGTGCCGCAGGTGCCGCTGGGCAGGCTTTTGAGCCGCTTGGGAACTTCAAGCGTCGCCGGGGTGTCGTCAAAAGGCGTCACGCCGGGAGCAAAGCCGAGGGCCGACACATCCATGTCGCGTTGAACGAAGCGAGTGATCTCCACGAGCGCATGAGTTGGGAAGGCCGGGCTTCCTGCGGTGCCGAAGTTGATCACCATGCGGGGCCTTTGTGGCCGGGAAATCAGGGCTTGGGTCAGGGGAATGGCCGCGTTGAGCTTGCCCAGGCCGGTGTAAAGGACGGGGATCCCGCGGGTTTCAAAAAGTCCCTGGGACTCTTCTTTCAGGGCGATGGCGACGAGCAGATCATGGGCATGAAGCATGGAAACGCTGTATCACGGTTGGGAAAAGAACGACGCACCGTTTATCCATATGCCTTCGTGGCGCCTTTGTGGCTTTGGATGAACGGTGCGCCAGTTCGTGTTCGATGGATCAGTCGATGAAGGCCCGGCTATCCGTTAATTTTTCAGTCTTTATCATAGAGTTATCCCCATCTCCTTTCTTCCCACTTCTCCCACTCATAACGGGGCTGCCGCGCTTCTCCGGGGCCGACGTCCCGGAAGAGTTCGAGCGGACGCAGCAGGGCCGTCACTGAGCGCATGGCGCGCAGGATGAGATGAAAGACGGCGCCGGCTTTGGCACGGGGCCGCTTTTTTAACGCGACAGTCGCCAGCGCGGGGATGACCGCCAGAGCGAGCTGCCGCTCACGTTTCAAGCGCTCGAGGCTTTTGTGGGTCAGGATTTCTTCATTTCGGAGAGCTGGATGGCTCGCCGGATTTGGGCTCGGGTTCATGTGGTTT
Source organism: uncultured Bacteriovoracaceae bacterium (assembly GCA_964467785.1). Lineage (GTDB taxonomy): Bacteria > Bdellovibrionota > UBA1018 > UBA1018 > UBA1018 > CAYXVB01. Next base: position 270 of record CAYXVB010000046.1, on the reverse strand, counting down.
CCACTTTCAGATTGAGTTTGGTTTCGCAGTTCGGCGCGCAAACTTGCCGCCCAGGGCGCAAAAATCCCCTGTTTCGTCTTCGAGATGCTCCAGGTCGCAGGCGCACGGGGGCCGATTCGCTGCGACCGGACGGGACGAAAGCAATGCGTTACCAGGTCGCGGACAAGGTGGGGCCTTGTTGAAGCGACGCTAGAAGCGCGGTTTTCAGGGTGACTTTAACAGGCTCCGGAAAAATCCGGTTTTTGGGTGACGCATCCGTTTGATTGGGTA
>CAYXVB010000045.1:0-23776 GCA_964467785.1 uncultured Bacteriovoracaceae bacterium | reverse complement strand
TCCTTGGCGATCTTGAGCACCTTGCGGACCTTGTCCACCGGCAGCTCCATCTTGATCGCGATCTCTTCCGGTGTGGGCTCGCGGCCGAGCGTCTGCACCAAGAGGCGCGACGTACGGATCAGCTTGTTGATCGTCTCGATCATATGCACTGGAATACGGATCGTACGGGCCTGGTCCGCGATGGCGCGGGTGATCGCCTGACGAATCCACCACGTGGCATACGTCGAGAACTTATAGCCGCGGCGATATTCGAACTTGTCCACGGCCTTCATCAGGCCGATATTGCCTTCCTGGATCAGATCGAGGAACTGCAAGCCACGATTAGTATATTTCTTGGCGATGGAGACGACGAGGCGGAGGTTGGCTTCCACCAGCTCGCTCTTGGCCATATCGGCCTTGCGCTCACCAATGGTCAAAGAATCGTGAATGCGGCGGATGTCGTCCACTTCGAGACCCGCTTCCTCCTCGAGGCGCGAAATGCGCTTCTGGATGTCCTCTTCCTGCGCGATGAGCTGCGCGAGTTTCTCGGCGCTGACATCGTACTCACGGCAAAGGGCCGGAGTCTTCTCTGGTTCGCTCTTGTACTGGCGGACGAGCTCCTTCATGATCTTCGGGTCTTTGATGATCAGGAAGTCAAAGATCTTCTTGCGCTCGATCTGGATATCGCGGCCACGATCCCAGTATTCCTTGATCTTGGCCGAAAGCATGTTGATGGTCTTGCGGTTGAAGGCGATATCTTCGAAAGCGGACTCGACCCGCCGTTCAAATTTCTCGAGCTCCTTCTGAAGCTCTTCCTTCTTCTTGGGGTTCTTCTTCACTTCCGGGGAGAGAAGCTGCGCTTCCATCTTCTCCTGGAAGTTCACAAGCTGCTTCACCTTGGAAATGGCGAAGAGCACCTTGTCGAGGAACTTCTTCTCGTCGTCGACAGAGACTTCTTCGTCGACGCCACGGATGACATCCTTGACCTTGATCTTCTGAGTCTCGAGCTTCTCGCCGAGATCGAGCATCGCGAGCGTGCCGAGCTTGGATGCGAGCAACGCGCGAAGGATCTCGATTTCACCTTCTTCGATGCGCTTGGCGATCTCGACTTCACCCTCACGGGTCAACAGAGAAACGCTGCCCATCTTCTTGAGATAAAGCTTTACGGGATCCGCGCCACGCGCGTATTCCGCTGCGGCGGCAGGAGCGGCTTCCTCGCCGGCCTCTTCAGCGGCGGCCGGACTAGCGCCGAGCGGAGCCTCTTCCGAAGACTCATCGCTTTCCTCGTCAGCGTCTTTCGGGCGCTTGGTGGTGTCGATGACTTCGATTTCGTTCTCTCCGAGAAGATTCATCACTTCATCGATGGCATCCGGAGTGATGATTTCGAGGGGCAGCAGCTCATTGACTTCGACAAAGGTCAGAAAGCCACGCTGAACACCCATGTCCAGGAGCTTTTTGATCTCTTTGCTACTCTTATTCAAAGCGCCGCCGTTCTCAGATTTCTGAGAAGAGGATACTTCCTTAGGCTTCGTCATAGAAGCTGCTAAACTCCTTCATTTTCCGCTGAACGTCAAGGTATTCTTTCATCAGTTTGTCCTGTAACTCTGCGTCCTTCTTGGCTTCTGCCTCACTCAGCGCCTGTTTGATTCGTTGCGAAAAACGGGCCAACGCTCGCTGTACGGATCGCTCCGTGGCAGCTTTGTAGTCCTCGACTTGAGACTGTCCCTCGGCGCCTCGGTCAGCAAACATGGCTTCCGTAAGGGTGGTGCGTACTTGAGAGTCCCAATCCCGCTCGTCGAGCAGACGGGATACACGGCCAGACAGGTCCCGCGGACGTCCCGGCGCTGCCCCCCCTTCCTCCGCAGTGGTGTCAGGAATGGTCAGACGATAGACAAACTCCCTCGCACCGGGGTGCTCAAAAAGGTCACTCAGAGTCACCTCGGGCTCAAAACGGCCCACGATCTTCTCGATCGCCGCCAACTCGGGTCCTCCCTGCACGAGCGCACGCAAAATCAAGGCCTCCGCTTGATGCAGCCGCATCACGCGACCTGACTGCGCTCGCGGTCCCGGCGATGGAGGCACGACTCGCGGCCGAGCCGAACCGGCAGCAGCGGGCTGTCCAGGAACGAGGCCCTGAAGGCCGCCGGGCCTGGGTTGCCCGCGATTTGAAGCGATCGGTGCACGCGTCGGCCCGCGCCCCTGAACGCCTCCGACCGAAGGAGAAGGACGGCCCATGGCCTGGTCCAGCAGTTCTCGCGGAATCCGCAAACCCTGCGTCGCATGCTGGATCCGGACCTCGCGGCCGACCGGATCGCTGAACCGGCCTAGCCAAACGGCCAATTTCTTGATCGCCTGACTTTTGGCCTCTGGGCCCTGATCGGCAAAGGCGACCATTTCCTCGATGCGAGCATCGATGATAGGACGGGCCCCATCTAGAATTTCCTTCATCCGAGCCTGGCCGGAAGAGATGGGCTGTCCGGTCTGTTGGTCGATGAGGATCTCGTCAGGGTCCTTTCCCTCCGGCAACGTCGCACCTCGGAGAACCACGCCATGCTCAAGGCCGAGTTCCATCGCGCGTTCCGTCGCCGCTATGCCCGCCTTGTCGGCATCGAAAAGCACCGTGAGCTTAGAGGCGAACTTTCGCAGCAAGTGCAGGTGATCCGCGGTGAGCGCCGTGCCGCAGGCCGCGACCGCGTTAGGAAAGCCACCGGCATGCAGACCAAGGACATCGAAGTATCCTTCGACGAGGATCACTTCATCGCGTTCGCGCAGGTGCTTCTGAGCCTGAAAAAGCCCAAAGACGAGCTTGCTCTTGTTGAAGAGCTTCGAGTCGCGCGAATTGAGATACTTTGGATTGGGATCACCTTCTGGCATCGCGCGGCCACCGAAGCCCGAAACGCGCCCTCGCAAGTCCAGGATCGGAAAAATCACGCGATTTCGGAAAAGGTCAAAGTAGCCGGGACCGCCTGGCGAGGCTCCCTTGGTCGAAGGCTGAATCAGGCCGAGCTCGGCGGCGAGATCGAGCGGTGCCTTCTTCGAGGCGAGATACTGGGCGAGCGAGTCCCACGAAGGCGCGGCCGCACCGAGATAGAAGTTACGACAAAGCTCGCTCTCGTAGCCCGAAATCCCTCTCATGCGAAAGTACTCGAGGGCGCCGGGCAATGTGGCGAGTTGCTGGTGATAAAAGGCGGCCACAAAGCGATTGAGACGGTACATGGTCTCAATTTTTTTGCGCTCTTCCTCGCGGAGCTTGGCGGTCTCAGGATCCGCTGCGGCCGCGAGAGCCCCACGAAAATCTTTAGGCAGCTGCACTCGTCCGCGCTCGGCAAGCTCCTCGACCGCCTCGAGAAAATCAAGCCCGTGGATGTCCTTGAAGAAGTCGATGACATCGCCACCCTTCTTGCATCCAAAACAATGGTACCGTTGCTTGCTCTCGCTGACCGAGAATGAAGGCGAGCGCTCGGAGTGGAAGGGGCAAAGACCGACGAAGTTGGAGCCCTGCTTGCGCAAGACAACATGCTCGCCGATGATGTCGATGATATTGAGTGAGTCCTTGAGCTTTTGTTTGAACTCCGGAGTGAGCTTCATCGCCTCCCTCCTCGCGCTCGGAACGCGGCGCGCGGCTCGATCGCTGCGACGTCGTCAAGACTCGGCTCCCATCGGCGCGAAAGCAAGTTCTGCGGAGCTTTACTGACGGAGGGGTGGCCTTCCAGAAAATATCGCCAGTACCGGTCCGTTGCCGCGCTGATTCCAACTCGCGGCGAGCAAGCCGTGGCCAAAGCCCCGCCCCGAAAGTCGTCATCGAACACGCGCAACTCTGGCCCACCGAGCGACTTTCCGTTGTGGGACATGCGAATGCCGAGCGCATTGCAGAGGCGTCCCGGACCGTTGGCAAGCTCAAGAATCTTGGACCGCGCCTTGAGCTTTCGACGACGTCTCATCGCGTCGAGACCGAACAAAGGCTCGCCCGCGCGGATCAACACCGCTCCCGCGATTCCCTCTTTTTCGGTCACGAAGTTGAGCATCTCGTACATCCCATAAATAAAATAGACGTAAGCCCGGCCCGGACGTCCGAACATGACCTGAGTCCGCGCGGTCATCCCACGCGAGGAATGTGATGCCGGGTCGTCTCCTCCGTACGCTTCGGTCTCCACGATCCGAACCGAGGTTTCTAGCCCTCGACTCCGCACGACGAGCACCTTGCCCAGCAGCTCGCGCGCCACCAGACGGGTGTCCCGTTCATAAAACTCCGATTGCAGGATCTTATCCACCTAACCGTTCTTTAACCAGTTGGTTGACCAACTTGCCGTCGGCGCGACCCTGCACCTTCGGCATCAGGAGCTTCATCACGGCGCCCATATCCTTGGCGCTCGCCGCCTTGGACTCGGTCACTGCCCAGTCGACGATCTTGCGGATCTCTTCTGCACCCATCTGCTCAGGCATGAATGACTTGAGAAATGCAAGCTCCGCTTCCTCTTTGGATACGAGGTCTTCGCGGCCTCCTGCCTTGAACTGCTCAATCGAATCCTGGCGCTGCTTCATCGACGTGGCAATAATCTTCTGTACACCGGCGTCGTCGAGATCCACTTTGTCGTCGATCTCCTTCTTACGAATGATCGCGTGTAGATTCCGCGCGAAAGCGACCTTGTCCTTTTCGCCGGCCTTCATTGCGGTTTTCATCGTTTCGGAAAGCTTTTCTTTGATAGTGGCCATGACTCGGAGCCTCCTTTATTGGGCTGCTAAAAGCAAGAAAGTCCGCGCCCCGACAAGGGGACGCGGACTTTCACTGAATCAAAAAAGCTGAAGAAGATCAGCCGCGACCGCGCGTTTTCTTAACGGCGCGCTTGCGAGCGGCGACATCCTTCTTCTTGCGCTTCACGGAAGGCTTTTCATAGGCCTCGCGCTTGCGAACTTCGGAGAGAATGCCGGCTTTTTCACACTGCTTCTTGAACTTCTTGAGGGCGGCTTCGAACGAATCGCCTTCACGAATATTAATACCGGGCATGCTTGTCACCTCCTCTCGGATTGGAATCTTGGGCCAGACTGAGCAGCCTGGGAACCCTTATAGGAGGTTTTGGGGTCAATTCCAAGAACCTTTTGCTGACCGTCGCGCCCCTGTCCCTTGCCTTGCCCAGAGTTCCGGTTTCCTCCACCCCGCCGGGGCTGAGAGTTTCGGCGAGGATCCTGCCGACGCTGCGAAGGGCTTCCCGACACCGACGACTCCACCGCATGACCAAGAAGCTTTCGGATATCCCGCCACAACGGTTTATCTTCCGATGTAATCAACGACATCGCCTCACCTGTGCGACCATTACGGCCGGTACGGCCAATCCGGTGGACATAGTCCTCGGCGACCTGAGGCAAATCATAATTGATAACATGTGCCACGTGATCGATATCGATTCCTCGCGCGGCAATGTCCGTCGCAACTAGAACGCGGAAATCACCATCTCGGAAGCCCTGTAGGGCGCGATTTCTTTGTCCCTGGCTTCTACCTCCATGGATTCGGGCTACTGCGACACCGAATTTTTCGAGATAGCGGGCCAAACGGTCAGTGCGAGACTGAGTCCGAACAAAAACGAGAACCGATCCCTGACGGGAATTGAGCTCATCGAGCAGAACTTCGTTCTTCTTGGTGTGCTCGACTTCGCGATGCTTCTGCTCGATTGTCGCGGCAGCCACCTGCTGCTTTTCAACTTCGACTTTTACCGGCTGCCTTAGATACTGAGCGGAAAGCTTCAGGATATCCGAAGGAAGTGTTGCCGACAGGAGCATCGTTTGGCGCTCACGCGGCACGAACTTCATGATCTGATTGAGCTGGGGAGCGAAGCCCATGTCGAGCATTCGGTCCGCTTCGTCGAGCACGAGAACACCGGTGCTCTTAAGAGAGGCCGTGCCCTGACGAAGGTGATCGATCAAACGTCCCGGAGTAGCCACTAGGATGCGTGGATGCCGCTTGAGGGCGTTAGTCTGCTTGTGCATCGGTGCTCCGCCGATCAACACAGCGCTACGAATTTCAGGCAAAAACTTGAGAAGCTGAGTGAGGACGTCATTGACCTGAAGCGCGAGCTCGCGAGTCGGAACGAGTATGCACGCCGTGGTATTTTTTTCGGTCACCAGACGGGTCACGATCGGTATGCAGAACGCGCCGGTCTTTCCGGTGCCGGTCTGGGCGCAGGCCAGTATGTCCTTTTTTTCGAGCGCCGGAGGAATCGTGAGGGATTGAATGGGCGTAGGAGTATTGAAGCCCATCGCCGCCAGCGCTTCGTGAAGCTGCCGCGGTAGGGCGAATTCGCTAAATTGTTTCAGAAAACACCTGTTTCTGCATTCCCTCTGAGGGCAATGCAACTGGAACTCCGCCGGACCCGGGCAAACCCCGAAGGGTCGCCCAGATCACGAGGAGACTTAAGGAAGGCGGCTAGTCAGCGCGCCGGCGGTACCGAGCCCGGAACGGGCTCAGTTGAGACGCTGGCGCTGCGTGATCAAGCCATGGGACGGGTCATAAGGCGAAACACCTACAGTAACCCTGTCCCCGACGAGAACCCGGATTTTAAACTTCTTGAGCTTTCCGGAAAGCCGCGCGGAAACCGTGACGCCGTTGTCTAGGACGACCATGTAATTGCCGCCACCGGACAGATCAGAGACCTTACCTTCAAAACGGACCAAGTCGTCTTTAGACATCAGCGCCTCGATTCCCTACTTCTAATCTAAGAACTACGTGTGAACGGATGCGTGCGGGACGCTTCAAATCAGAAGCGACCACCGCGGCCGCCACGACCGCCGCCGCCGCCAAAGCCACCACGACCGCCGCCGCCGCCTTCGCGGGGAGCCATCGGCTTGGCTTCGTTCACGGTGAGCGGACGACCGCCCATGTCCATGCCATTGAACTTCGAGATCGCGGCCTGAGCTTCGGCGTCGGAGCTCATTTCAATGAAGCCGAAGCCCTTGCTGCGGCCCGAATCACGGTCGGTGATGATCTTGGCGGACTCAACGGTGCCCGACTGCGCGAACATGTCAGCGAGCTGCTGTTCGGTAGCGGAGAACGGAAGATTGCCGACGTACAGTTTCTTACCCATATAGACCTCCTAAAGGCTGGGATGCCACTCAAGAGATCAAAGGCCCTGTGCCTGCAAACTCTAGAAGAAGCGAACTTAACCATCTACGTGTACCGTGACGCGTGGCGTTTAGCCACAAGATTCTCAGCCCAGCCCCTTTTTAGCAGCCGGCGTGCCGATATCATTGATCAATTTTGGCTGCACATTTATCGACGCCGAGCGTCTACTTTGGAGTGAAATTGGATCATCCGAGGCTGATCAATTTCCCCAAAGCCCAACGACGTATCCGCCGGCCCCGGCGCCAGTGATCTTGGACGCAAGCGCCCCATCCCAGACCAAACGATCAGCGATCCGTCGAGCCTCGGGCGGAACAAGCTTCCATGCTTCGAAGCACTCCTGGGCTAGGCGCATTCCCTTGGAAACGCGAGTCAGGTCGGCCGAAAGAAGACCGTCGCATGCCAAACTAGAAGCACGGCTCATCTGATCGTCCAGTTGTGCGGCAAGTTCCGGCTGAGCGATGCGGAAGCGCTCAACCTGCTCAATGCAGGGGCGTGTCGCGGAGCGCAAGCCGGTGTCATGAAACGTGAATCTCGGAAGACGGGATATCGGAAGCGGGCGGGCACCCTCTTTCATCGAGAAAGCGATCGGCTTGCCCTGTGAGATCACGGCAACATCCATCCCGCTGCTCTTGCCATGGAATCTGTGCTCGAGCCGAGTGGCGAAGTCCAATTCGTCCTTCGATCCGGGCGCATACCCCAACCATCGCGCGGTGGCCACGCAAAGCGCTGCAGATGACCCGAGGCCGGCACCAATCGGGATGGTGCTCGTGATCTTAAGCTCGCCGTTCGGAACGTTGATGCCGACCAGCATCTCGCGAATGACTTTTTCGGCATTGGAGGGCAAGACGCGTAACATATTGCCTCCAGGCGCGAAGTCGAGCGTAAGCCTGAACTCCGGATGCGGCAGCGCCACTGCTGTGCCTCCCCGTAGCACCGAATGCTCTCCGGCAAGGACCCATTTGCCGGGCACGATAATGCGCGTACTCATAAAGGGGTCGCTCCCGTGCCTTGACGGTCGGAGAGAATGCGAATTGCGCGCCCTTCCATCAAACCGTTAAGACGGTCTTTCCATAACGGCGTATCGGCCGCGGGCACACTGACATGGATATTGGGACCGGCGTCCAGAGTGACGATCGGCGGCACTCCATCGCGCTCGACAAAAGGCGCAAGCGCCTTAAGTGCCTTGATGGTGGTCGGTTCCCAATAAGTGAAGGGCTGCTCCGCCGTGTGGAAAAGACTGTGCATTTCCCAGCACTCCGTCCATGCAATCCGCGAGACGGAACGAAGACTGCCTATCGCGAGCGCGGCCTGCAGGTCGATCAGGCGCTTCTCGACGCGTGCGACGCGGCCGGCCCAAAGGGGCGAGCTCTTGACGCGTGAATGAGCTTCCGATGACGACACCGGCTTTTCAGCCTCGGAAACGACGATCACAAAATGAGCGAGCTGCGGAAGCCCGGAAGTGAGCGTGCGAACCTCCTCTAGGTTGCCTCCCACACCCCAGCCAACCCAAGGCCCGTCAAGAGACCGACAAGAGCTGCCAGAGCCTTGGCGAGCAAGACGGGAGAAGGCCTCGCGCAGTCCGGAACTTTGCGCCCACGCCTTGTCAAAGGCACCGAGATCACGAGCGCCGGCGCGGGCCGAAACGAGCGTTATCGCGGCGAAAGCGGAAGCACTCGAGGCGATGCCCGACGAATGTGGGAACGTGTTGGCGGAGCGAAGAGTCCAGCCCTGACCGAGAGCAACAGGATCGGCCTCGAGACCGTGACGCGGGAGAATATCCGGAAGCGCAGACTTGACGCGTGCGATATGCCGCGCGATTTTGGCCTGAGCTTTGTCGTCTAAAACCGGAACTTTAGGCGTCTCGCCGCTGCCGAAATCACGGGCTGCCAATGGAAGTTCGGGAATCCAGCGATCGCGCTCGAAGCCGCGTTCGAGATCGACGATCGTGCAGAGCGAGTCGAGCGTCATCGAAATGCTGCCGTTTTCAGGGAGATTGGAGACAACGTCTTTTTTGCCCATGTATTTGATCAGGGCGATATTAGAGGGCGCGCGAACCGAGAAGAGAGTCATTGAGGACCTCGCGTTATTACCTGCTGACACCGGTTTCATGGGTGATGCCGTCACAGACTAGCATCAGTCCGCGATCCGACGCGACGGCAACAAGAGCTTCACGGAAAGTGCGGTCCGCCGAAGCTTCGGGTGACAGCGCGACGACGATTGCATCGGCCTGAAGAGCTCCCGCGCCCTTGACGCCAACGACGCCAGGCATTCGTGAGAGCGCCTCGCGGTCGCGGCGGGTGGCCTCGATTTCGAGGCCAGCCTCGCGAAGCGCGTCCCCGTAGGCGTTGAGTGCCGCGCCGAAGGCGCGCGCATCACCCGCGTGAATCGCCGAAATTCCGGCATCGAGAGCGGGGTCGAGCTTCATGGCGAGCGACTCGACCGATTCGGCGCTCCGGAGCGCGGCGCTCGCCGAGAGATGATCATGAGTGGAAACCTTGCGCCCCTGCTGGCCAGCGGCCGAAAAAACGAGGACCGAGCGGAAATCAAAGCGCGAGCGGGGTGAGTCGAGGCGTTCACAGATGGGACCCCGCTCGAAGCCCATTTCGAAAAGAACCACTCCGCCGAGCCACTGAGCGACGAGATCGGCACCGCTCGGCGCGGCGTACGCGGAGCCTTCGCGCGGGGAAGTCAGCTCACGATACAGCTTCCAGACTCGATGCCAATCGCGATCCCAGCCGGAGGCGCCAGATTCAGAGAGCGCCTGGTAGACAAGCGCGAACTCGGCCGTCGAGCCACCGAAGCCGCCACGACCGCCGTGCGAGTCCGCGAACGCGCCGGAATCGCGAATGGCGCTAACTTTGGCTTCGTCGACGCCAATGCGCTCGGCCCAGTCGAGAAGCTTGCCCGCGGGGGACTGCGGATGAAACGCGGAGGTGAAGGCGCCCTTGGACTCGCGCGCGACCTGAAGCGCGAATCGCGGCGGCACCGCCGCGATGACGGCGGGACTTCCCGCTAGCACCGCATACTCGCCCAGCAGGAATACCTTGCCCGGGGCAGTGTAGGTCGTGGCGAGGCCTTCATGCGCCGAGGGCGCGGAGGCGCCCGTTTCAGTGGAGAGCGGGTTGTTCTGCAACACGGATCGCCTCGAGAATCTCGCGGGCGCGCGAGAGGTTGATCTGCTTTTCGGTGCGGAGCACTTCGGCCAGACGGTCACGCACCTGGGCGATCTCATGCACTTCGGCGCCGGCCGCGATCGCGAGATTGGCGGCATGGAGCTGCATATGGCCCTTGACGATGCCGACCGTGGCGAGCGCGCGGAGAGCGCCGAGATTCTGCACAAGGCCGACCGCGGCGCAGATGCGGGCGAGCTCGTCGGCCTTGGTGACCTTGAGCATCTTGAGCGCGACTTTGGCGGTCGGGTGCAAGCGGGTGACGCCGCCCACGGTGCCCAAAGCCAGCGGGAGCTCGATGCGACCGACGAGATCAGAGCCCTCCAACTTCCATTCAGTGATGGGCTGGTACTGGCCGCTGCGAGCCGCGTAGGCGTGGACGCCGGCCTCGACCGCGCGCCAGTCGTTGCCGGTGGCGATCACGATGGGGTCGATGCCATTGAGTACGCCCTTGTTATGCGTGGACGCACGGTACGGATCGGCCTTGGCGAAGAGAGTGGCCTCTTCGATCCCCTTGCCCACGGCCGGATCGACGTTGCGGATCACGACTTCGGCGACGGTGAGCTTGGTGTCGACGAGGTTGGAGAGAATGCACAGGCCAACGCGTTCGCCGGAGATCTGCTCGACGCGGGGCTTGAGCGCTTCGCAGACCTGGTTAATCAGGTTGGCGCCCATCGCGTCGCAGGGATCGCAAAGGATGTGAAGCACGACCATCGTGCCGTCCCCGTCAGGGCGGTCGAGTTCACGGACGGCGATGTCGCGGACACCGCCGCCACGGGCGACCAGTCCCGGAAGACAGGCATTGGCCAGACCGATGAGAAGCTCGCGCTTGTCATGGAGCGCGCGACGAACGAGCGCGGGATGGCGCACGCTGGGGAGCTGCACCTGACCGATAATCAGGTTGCCCTTGGAGTACGTGGTGATCGAGCCCTCGCGCCGGACCCACTTGGCGGTGGCACTCGCGGCAGCGATGATGGAAGTCTCCTCGACCGCCATCGGAATCAGAAGATCGCGCCCGTCGATGGTGAAATTCGTGGCGACGCCGAGAGGAATCGGAAAATAGCCGACCACATTCTCGATGAGGTGCTCCGCGACGTCGAGCGTCAGGCTCTTTTCCCCGGAAAGGACCTGGATGTCTTGGTCATTCAGTTCGCAAAGCTCGGCCACGCGCTTGAGGCGCTCGGTGCGAGGGATGCGATGAAAACCTTCGGTCAGATGGCGCTTATTGCTTTCCATAAACTTCCCTCAAATACGAATAAATCTCTCTCTGGCCCCGTCATAGCGGCGGCGCAACTCTTCGGGCGTGCGGCAGCCGGTGCAGAACAAGGCGACCTTGAGCTCAAATTCCCGGAGCTCCATCCAGGTCCTCAGGCTTTCGGGCCCTTCGAGGGCGGCCTCGAGCGCGGGCCGCGCAAAGCCCACGCGCCGCGCTCCGAGCGCGATCAGCTTGGCGGCATCCAAGCCGGTGCGCACGCCGCCAGAGGCCCAGGCCTCGACGCTGGGTAGCACTGCCCGCGTGTTGACCACGGAGTCAAGCGTCGATACGCCCCAGTTTCCGAAGGTACGGGCCGCTTCCTGACGGATGCCGGTGGCACGGGCGCCTTCGATTCGGCCCCAGTGGGTCCCACCGAGTCCGCTGACATCGATGGCGGAAATGCGGATGTCCTTGAGTCGGGTGAGAGTGGCGCGCGAAAAGCCGCAGCCCGTCTCCTTGAGCAGGACCGGGACATCCATCTGCTCGACGAGACGGCGAATGGCCTGAATACCGCCTTTGAAAGTCGGTGTGCCCTCGGGCTGCATGACTTCCTGAAGCGGGTTGAGATGGACGGCCAGCGCACGGCCGCCCAGATTATCGACGAGCTCGCGAACGGCTTCGACCGGCACCCCAATGAGCTGAGCGAGGCCAAGGTTGGCGAAGAGCTCGATGCCGGGCGCTTCGTCCCGGATCAATTTCCACTGGTCGAGACTGCCGCCAGGTAGGCCCTCGATATCGCGCCGCTGCGAACCCACGCCCATGCCCCAGCCGCGCTCGGCGCAAGCCAGCGCAAGCTCGCGATTGAGCTTGGGCGCGTCGGGATGTCCGGCGGTCATGCCGGCTACATAAAAGGGTGTGGCGATCGGACGACCGAGTGAGAAGTCCTGAAGACTCACTTCGCTAAAGTCGAGTTCGGGAAGTGAGTCATGATCCAGCTGGAACCGATCTAAGCCGTTTTGGCCGTTGGCTTGATTGGCCGGATCCAGGGCGAGGCGGATATGTTCGCGTTTCCGCTCCTCAAACTGCCGGGTGTCCATAATGGGGCACCCTACATTGTTCCGGGAGATCGTTCCAGTCTGATTTTCCGACCCCAACAAAGGGATGAGGCGCGTCAAAAGTTGGGAGAGCGCGCTCGCCCTGATCTCAAACCGAATCGCGCTTGTTCGCGATAAAATCGGGTACTCATTGGCGATTCTCCGCGCAATCCGTTAAATTATCTTGCATGCATGGTAACTCACTTCCCCCTTCAGCCCCGGCTCCTCAGCCGGCGCCGATTCCCGGTCCTGCCCGGAACCTGGCGAAATGGCTCAGGTTCAGGCAACGGCGCCTCTTGAGGGGGTTCTTGCTGGGATCAGTGACGCTACTCGTCCTGGTTCAAATCGTAGCGCTGAATCCAAGGACGATCGAAGAGCCCATGGACCCCCAGGAGTCGACGATTGATCCGTCGGACTTGCTTCCCGAGTCAGACACGACCTTGGCGACGGGCATCCCCGAGAACAAGATCCCGGACTACAGCGTGGACGGATTCAATTACGTTTCGACCCAGGGCGGCGTGAAGAACTGGAAGCTGGAAGCCAATCAGGCCCACCTCTATACCGAAGAGAAAATCACCCACGCTCGGGTCGTCAAGACGTTCATTTATGGCACGGACGGCAAAATCACGGTCGTCACTTCGCGGGAGGCTAAATACTTTACCAATGACCGTGACTTGGAAATGTTCGGTAACGTCAAGGCAACGATGCCGGACGGATTCGTGATCGAGAGCGAGTTCCTTCGTTACGAAGCGAACCGCGCACGACTGAACGTTCCTACCACTTACGCGGTCCATGGTTACGGGAAGACCGGAAACCCGGCTGCTGCCCCGTCGCTGACTCCGACTTCGCCCGCCTCCCCACCCCCGAACGAGATCGACTTCCAAAGCAAGGGAATGAACTATGACATGAAGAATGGAGTGATCCAGCTTCCGGCCATGGTCAAGGTCACGGCCCTCTCCCCTGCCAAAGAAAAGACGGTGATCGAATCGGACCGCTGCACCGTGCTCCGCAACGAGCAAAGTGCACTGTTTCGAATGTATCCGAACCGTCCCATCCCCAAACGCTTTGTCTACATCACCCAACCATCACAGCTGACGCGTGGCCGAAGCGCCGACTTTTTCTACGGCACTCAGACGGAAAAGCTGGAATACCTGATCGTCCGTGAAGACGTGCAAATCCAGGAGACCGGCAATCATCAATCGCTCAAATACGCGACGGCGGGTCGGGCGACATTTGATTCGCGCCAGAACACGATTTTACTCTCGGAGTACCCTCAGGTTTACCAAGATCATGATACGGTGACGGGGGACGTAATCATTCTGCATCGCGATACAGACATCGTGGAGGTCGAGCACAGCAATGCTTTCAGCCAAGGCAGTCGCGGGCAATAGCGCCATCATGAATACCGAAGGTAAGGATTCCGGAGGTCACGCCGTCGCCCCTCGCCACACGCTCGTCGCGGAGGATCTACGTAAAGCTTACCGAGATCACCAGGTGGTCAAAGGCGTAAGTTTTGAAGTGACTTCGGGCCGGGTCACCGGACTGCTAGGCCCGAACGGCGCCGGCAAGACGACCTCCTTTTACATGGTAGTCGGCCTGCTGAAAGCGGACGCTGGCAAGGTACTCCTCGACGGGCGGGATATCGCGGCTTGGCCGATGCATCGCAGAGCCCAAGCAGGAATCGCATACCTGCCGCAGGAAGCCTCGGTGTTCCGCCGGATGACAGCCGAGGAAAACATCATGGCCGTTTTGGAAACCCTTCCGCTGAACGGCGCGGAGCGGAAACACAAGCTCAGGAGTTTGCTCGACGAGTTCAACATCAACCACATCGCCAAGCAGAAAGCCTATACGCTCTCCGGCGGCGAGCGGCGGCGCGTTGAGGTTGCCCGGGCACTCGCGCTGGATCCGGTATTCCTTTTGCTAGACGAGCCCTTTGCGGGGATTGACCCGATTGCGGTGGCGGACATTCAAAGAATGATCCAAGTCCTCAAGAAGCGGGGCATCGGAATTTTGATCACAGACCACAACGTACGGGAAACATTGGCGATTTGCGACCTTGGCTATTTGCTCAGTGGTGGTAGAATCATTGAAAAGGGTACGCCGGTCGAGATTGCAAACAGTAAAACCGCTCGCGAAGCCTACCTAGGGGAAGATTTTCATTTCTAAATCTAAAAAATAGACGATGGCATTAGAAATCAAACAGAGCCTTAGACTCAGTCAGCAGCTTGTCATGACGCCCCAGTTGCAGCAGGCGATCAAGCTGCTGCAACTCAACCGGATGGAACTCCAGGAGGTCGTCACCCAGGAGATGATGGAAAATCCCATCCTGGAGGAAATGACCGAAACGCCCGACGGAGAGAACACTCCCTCGCCTGAAATGGAAGCGGAAGGCCAGGCCGATCCCGAAGGCGAGCAGCTTCGTGACGAGCAGGCTTTCGACAAGCCCAAAGCGCAGGAAGAGCAGCTGTCGACCCAGGCCAAGGATGACTTCAACTGGGAATCTTATGTCGAGGACTTCAACTCGAACTCGAGTTCCGCGCCCTCGATGCGCGAGATCAACGACGAGCTTCCTTCCTTTGAAAACGTTCTGACCAAAACCACCTCGCTCGAGGACCACCTCACCTGGCAGCTCTCGATGGTCGCCTTGACCGACGACGAAAAAAAGCTCGGCGAGCTGATCATCGGCAATCTCTCGGACGACGGCTACTTCAATGCTTCGTTGGAAGACCTCGCACGCGAGTGCAAGATGGAGTTCGAGGACGCCGAGGAAGTGCTCAAGATCATCCAAAACTTCGACCCGCTCGGCGTGGGCTCGCGCAATCTTCAGGAATGCCTGACGATCCAAGCGCGTTTCATGAAACCGCGCCAGCCCCTGGTCGAAAGGATCATCGAAAACCACCTGCCTGACCTCGAGCGCAAGAACTACGGCGCGATCGCCAAGGCGCTAGATGTCCCTTTGGAGAAAGTGATCGAGTCCACCCGGCTGATCTTGGAATTCGAGCCGAAGCCGGGCCGCTCCTTCCATACGAGCGACACGCAGTACATCACCCCGGACATCTACGTCTACAAGGTAGCCGACGAGTTCGTGATCGTGCTGAACGAAGACGGGATGCCCAAGCTGCGCATTTCGCCCTACTACAAGAACATCCTGGCCTCCGCGCAGAAGGACGGCAACAAGGTCACTAAGGAATACGTGCAGGACAAGCTGCGCTCCGCAGTGTGGCTGATCCGCTCGATCCACAATCGCCAAAAGACGATCTATAAGGTCACCGATGCGATCGTGCGCCGCCAGCGTGAGTTCTTCGAAAAGGGCGTGCAGTTCCTGAAGCCCATGATCCTGAAGGACGTCGCCAACGACATCGGCATGCACGAGTCGACGATCTCGCGCGTGACGACGAATAAGTTCGTCCACACGCCGGTCGGAATCTTCGAGCTGAAGTACTTCTTCAACTCCTCGATCTCGGCCGCCGACGGATCGGACTCGCTCGCGAGCGAAGCGGTGAAGGAAAAGATCCGCCAGATGATCTCCAAGGAGGACGTGAAAAACCCGCTCTCCGACCAGAAGATCGTCGAGCTCCTCCGGGTCGAGAACATCGACATCGCCCGCCGCACGGTCGCCAAGTACCGCGACATGCTGGGGATCCTCTCGTCCGGTAAGCGGAAGAAGATCATCTAAAAAAGGTATCAAAAAGGTATCCGCTTCCTTTTTGATGCACGGTGCGTCAAAATAGAACGAGCGCCAAGGAGGCGGATGTTTTAAGATGGCGAGGAGCTCTATCTTCAAATGGACAGCCCTCGCCCTGCTTTTACCCCTCTGGAGCGCCCATGCGGAGTCCTCCGCGACGCTCTTTTGCGCCGAAAAATTTCATCAGCTCTACGACGGTATACGCTTTTCGTTCCGTTCAGATGTCAGGGGAAGACTTATCGAGAACCCGTCCCCGGGCATTCCGGCTCCCGCAACGATCGACGAAAGCGAGGTGCGTCGCCTGCTTCAAGCCGCACTCCCAGAGGACGAGGAAGCGCTTAAATTCCTGGTCAAGGAGATCAGGGCATCACGAATCTCGTTTTCCGATTTTCGCCACAATCTCAATGAATCCGCGAAAAGATTCGTCGATCAGAACCCCGCCCTGATTCGCGAAAGAAAGTTCGTCAATTTCAGTTACGTGCGCGGAGACGCGAAAAAGAAAAGTAATGAATGGACTCTCGAGCTGCTGGTCAAAGACTCGAGCGCGAACGGACTGCCTAAAGAAATTGAAGCCTTCAACAATGCCAAGGATCTCGCGCTCAGAATGCATAAAGATGGCATTCGCGACATTCTGATCACGGACGACGCGTCTTTTTCTGGCGAGCAACTCCATTTGATCCTGACTCAGGTCGCCAAAGAACTGAAAGGTAGAAAAGCCAAAGTACATCTTGTCATTCCCTATATGACCTTGAATGCCGAACGTCGGATCGCGCAATGGAAGGGCAACCTCGACATTCAACCCTATTCAGTCGCGCGCATTCCCGGCTTTGCCGAGACGATTGAAACGGCCGTCCGGAATGAAAGCCTGAGCCCAAGCGCCGCCAAAAGACTGAAGTCACTGCTCCGGTTCAATATCGATACGGACGCGGATGGCGATTCTCACGCCAGCAAGGCTCTCCATTATTTTGACCACAAGCTTCCGGACTTTCTCTCGTCTGTCGTGAGCCGGGACCGACAAAGCGGAACCGTATTGACCGATCTACGGATCCCCTCCCGCAATGGCATCGAAGATTTTCATCTCGTCCGCGCCGGCCCCAGCCCCTATTAGGTATCTGCTTCCTTTTTGATGCACCATGCATCAAAAAGGAAGCGGATACCCTTACTTAGAAGAACCGGAAAGCGGCGAGGCGGCCGTCGTCCGATCCGATTACGAGGAGGCGGCCGTCTCCCGCCACTCCGTCGGTGTAGAGATACGCACCTTCGTCCGTCTGCACGGGCACGCTCCAGCGATCCAGACCGCGTGCGGAACTCAGTGACATCAGCCTGCTCTGACGATCGTACTGCGTGGAATCCTCGAAGCCGACAATGACCTGGCCCGGTGCGACGATCAAACGAGCGGAGTTGTCTGAGAAATGCGGAACGACCTTGGTCCAACGCGGGCGGAAAGGGCCGTTACTGGACGAGGGCACGGTAAAAACACTCAGATATTGCCCTTTCGATCCATTGCCATGCACGACTACTCCATCTCCGTTGTCCGTGAAGCTCACTTGCTCGCAGAATTGCTCCGGCTCGGAATCGAGCTGCGACTTTCCCGAGGGATCGATGAGCGCGATCCGCTGCGGTGCGTGGCGGCCGACTTTGGCCCGCTCGCGTCCTCTCGTAGAGCCCGGCGTAGCGACGGGTGGGGTGAGTGCCGCGGAGCCAGGGTGAAATTCGGGCTGAAACAACACAGCGACGCGCGGCTCGGGTCCCGAGGCGACATCCAGATCGGAAACCTCCCCTGCGAGCGTCCGCTTCCAGACTGGCTTGAAATCCGGACCGAAAAGCACGACCTGCCCGCCAGTCAGCGCGATGACCAGGTTTCGCTCGTCGCGCGAGACCTTGAGCGCGAGGACGTCCTGCTGGATGGCATGCGAGAGCAGCTTCTTGCCCGCGAGATCAAAGACGTCGAAGGCGATGCGCGGCTCGGCGTCGTCATCGTGGTAACAGATGAACTTTGCGGCCTTGGCCAGGAGCACGGGCCGACAGGTGGCCTCGACGCTCCAGAGGATATCGCCGTCCTCGTCGTAAGCCGTGATCGTATCATCGTAGGTGGCGACGACCGAGACTCTGCCGTCGCGCGAGATCGCCAGTGACTTGACGGGCGCGCTCGGCTTGACGGACCAATCCTCTTCGCCAGCGCCGTCAAAGCGGCGCACGAGATAATCCCGCGCCCCGTCGGGGATGTCACGATTGGGAGCGGCGGCGACGAGCAAGGCCTTGCCGTCGGCGGAAACCGCGAGGTCCGTGACGTAGCCGCTGAGGCGCTTCTGCCAAAGCGGCGAGACTTTTCCGCGGGGCGATTGCTCTTCTGCGGCCGGGGGATCGGATCGTATTCCGGCTGGATCCGCATCGACCTGGGTCGTCGAACAAGAATACATGAGGCCCGCGACGCAAAGCGCACCGAGCGAATGAAGCGCGAAGCTGAAATCGCCGCTCTTCTTGACCATGATTCACGCAATGTTACATTAGAACTCCTGATGCGCCTAGCGATCCTTTCCCGGAACAAAAACCTCCACAGCATCCGCCGTCTCCTGGCCGAAGCGCGCAAGGCGCGCGTTCAGGTGGACGTCATCGATCCGCTGGATTGCCAGCTTGTACTGAACGGCTTTGACGTAGCTCTCGGATACAAGCGAAGCCGAATCACCAAGCCCGCCTATCCGATCTCCGACTACGACGCCGTGCTTCCGCGCATCGGCGCCTCAATCACCGACTACGGGCTCGCAGTGGTCAAGCAGTTCGAAGCGCTCGGCGTGTGCACGATCAATGACGCCCAAGCCATCTCCGACTCGCGCGACAAGATGCGCTGCCTGCAGATCCTGAACCGCCATGGCATCCAGGTGCCGCCGACCGTGCTCACCCGGAGCATGCGGGGTGTGCGCGCGGCCGTCGAAGCGGTCGGCGGGATGCCAGTCGTGCTCAAAGTACTCAGAGGCACGCAAGGGCGTGGCGTAATGCTCGTGCACACGCCGATCTCGCTCGGCTCAGTCCTCGAGACCTTGCGCAGCCTGGACGAGGACGTGATCATCCAGCAATTCATCGCCGAAGGCGCCGGCCGAGACTATCGCGCCTTCGTAATCGGCAACAAGGTGATCGCGGCGATGCTGCGGACGGCCCCGGAAGGAGAATTCCGCGCCAATATCCATCGCGGCGGGGAGGGCTCGCTCGTCAAGCTGCCGCCCGCCTTCGAGCGCGCGGCGATCCGCGCGGCACGCGTGTTGGGACTCGACATCGCGGGAGTGGACCTGATGGAAAGCCACTCCGGGCCGATGGTCATCGAAGTCAACAGCTCTCCGGGCTTCGAAGGGATCGAGAAGGCGACGGGACTGAACATCGCGGGCGCGATCATCCGTCACATCAAAAAAACGGCCCCTGGAAAAACAGCCCGCCCCAAGACAGCCCGCAAGTGAAACTGAATGTATCCGCTCAACCCGCCCGGCGAGAACCGCCACGGGTCGGGCGAGCGGTGGCCCTGGCGCCTCGATCTGCGGCCTTGTTGATCTGAGAGTAGCGCGCACGCGCGCGACGACGCGCGGGAGTGGGAACGGACTTCTGATAGTCCTTGAGCGTGAGGCAACCGTAGATCTTCTTCACGAGCATCGTGTTGACCTGGGCCGCGATCTCCTCGATCACCGGGCCCTCCAGCGATTTGGGCACGACGATGTAGAGCTTTCGCAGATAGGTAAAATATTCACGGACCACATTATCTATGAAAGTCTTCCGGTCCATGTCAGAATCATTGAAGTTAAACAGATGCTGCTCAAAGATGGTGTACAGGGGATCAATCTGATTCGGTGTCATTCGTGGATCTGGCCTCTTTCCATCTTTCGGAATGCGAGGATTCAATCTTGAGCAAGAAATCGGCGCGGTCCGAACCAGTTGCCCTCTCGAAATCAAAGGAATTCCATAAATTCCAGGCCATCCTTGGAGAGGCCAAGCGGGTGCTCATCTCGACGCACGCCCTCCCCGACGGGGACGGCCTTGGAGCGGAGGCCGCGCTCTTCCACTACCTCAAGCGCGCCCGCAAGGCGTGCCGCGTCTACAATCCCGATCCACTGCCAAAAAGGTATCGCTTCCTAGACCCCAAGGGCCAGATCCTGCTCGGGCCAGGGGAGGTCGAGCTCTGGGACACTTGCGACGTCTGGGTCATCGTCGACACCAACGATCCGAGGCGGCTTGGAAAACTCTGGGGCGAGATGTCGCTTCGCGCGAAGAAGATCGTTTTTCTCGACCATCACCCCCGAATCCTCGGCGCGCCGGAAGTCACCTACCCTCCCCACGCGATGCTCGTGAGCGACACGGAGTCGAGCTCCATCGGCGAGCTGCTCCATCACCTCTTCGGCGGGCTCAATCTCACCAAGATCAACAAAGACGTCGCGCTGGGGCTGTACGTCTCGGTGATGACCGACACGAACAGCTTCCGTTACTCGCGCACGACCCCCGAGGCTCATCGCATCGCGGCGGAAATGATCGAGATCGGCGTGAATCCCGAAGAAGTCTATCAAGCCATTTACTCCTCCAAGGAGCTTTCGCACCTACAGCTCCTGGGCAACATGCTCCAGAACGTGAATGTCTCGTGCGGCGGCAAGGTCGGATGGCTCGAGATGACCCTCGACCTACGCAAGCGGCATCGGGCGTCGGCCGACGATCGTGATCAACCGCGTGGCCATGGAACTTGGCGGGGGTGGTCATGAATATGCCGCCGGTCTAGCGCTTTCCGCTCCGCTGGACAAGACTGTTGACGCCGTGATCAAGCGCCTCGAAACCCTGATCACGAGCTTCGATAAATTCGGAAAATAGCGGATCTCTCGCTCAATCCGCGCCCGGGATCGCGAAAACCCGAGCGCGCAGTTCCGGATCAGAGACCGTCCGCGGACTCTTGACCTCAAAACTCCATTCGAAGTGCGCGTCTGCCGCTTGATTTTTTTCTCAAGTGACCTTTAAATGTGAGCGGATTTGTCCCATTCATAACGAGGTCATCGCACTATGATTCAAGTTTCCCATCTCACCAAGATGTACGGTCCCCGAACAGCCGTGAGTGATCTCTCCTTTAATGTAGAGAAAGGCGAAATCGTCGGCTTTCTCGGCCCTAACGGCGCCGGCAAATCGACGACGATGAAGATCATCACTGGCCTCATGCCCGCGACGGCCGGAAAGGTCACCGTTGCGGGATACGACGTCTTTGACAAGTCGATCGAAGCCAAGCGCAACATCGGCTTCCTACCGGAGACTCCCCCCGTCTATCCCGACATGCAGGTCGAGGATTACCTCGACTTCGCCGCACGCCTCCACCAGGTGCCGAACAGTTCGCTCCGGAGCGCCGTGGACACCGCCCTTCAGAAGACCGCGCTCACCGACGTACGCCGTCGCCTGATCGGCAATCTCTCCAAGGGTTACCGCCAGCGCGTGGGCCTCGCCCAGGCGATCATCCATAATCCCAAAGTCCTGATCCTCGACGAACCCACCGTGGGCCTCGATCCCAATCAGATCCTCGAGATCCGCGACCTGATCACCGGCTTCGCGGGAGACCATACGGTCATCCTCAGCTCGCACATCCTCCAGGAAGTGACGGCCACCTGCAAGCGCGTGATCGTGATCGCCAAGGGCCAGATCGTGGCCGAAGACACCATCGAGCGCCTCACCACGCGCATGCGCAAAGGCTTGGTCTGCAATCTGCTCGTGCGCAACGCCGCGGCAACGGGCATCGAGGCGATCCGCAAGATCCCGGGAGTCGTCGGCGCCAGCGCGCGCGGCTCGGACACCGTCGAGATCGAGATCGCCCAGGGCAGCGAGAACGCCCGCGAAAAGATCGTCGAGACCGCAGTGCACGCCGGAATGGGCGTGCTCGAGTTCGCCGCAGAACGCAAGTCGCTTGAGGAAGTCTTCCGCGACCTCACGACCAGCCAAGGAGCCTGAACATGCTAAGAAACATCATGACCGTCGCGCGCCGGGATTTTCGCGCATACTTCAACTCGCCCATCGCTTATATCGTAATCACGCTTTTCCTGCTGATCATGGGCTGGTTCTTCTTCTTCAACCTGAGCTATTTCGCCCAACAGGCGATGCAGTTCAACCAATTCCGCATGGGCGGCAAAGCGCCGAGCATCACGGACGGGATCCTGCGTCCCGTGTACGGCAACATGAACGTGATCTTCCTCTTTCTCGTGCCCTTCATCACGATGAGGCTGTTCGCGGAAGAAAAGAAGCTCCACACCATCGAGCTGCTGATGACCTCGCCCCTCACCCTCGCCGAGATTGTGCTGGGCAAGTTCCTGTCCTCGCTTTTCTTCGTGTTGGTGCTGCTGGCGATCACCCTCGTCTATCCGGCGATCCTGTACCTGACGGGCAATCCGGAGCTGGGCCCGATCTTTACGACCTATCTGGGGACGACGCTGCTCGTCTGCTGCTACCTCTCCATCGGGCTGCTGTTCTCCGCGATGACCGAGAACCAGATCGTGGCGGGATCGCTGACCTTTGCGGCTGGCCTCTTCTTCTGGCTCATCAGCTGGGCGAGCCAGTCGGCGGGCCCGGTGCTCTCCGACGTCCTCAATTACCTGTCGCTCATCGGCCATTACAACAACTTCAGTTCGGGCATGCTCAACACTTCTGACGTGCTCTTCTATCTCTCGTTCATCGGCATCGGGCTGTTCCTCACGCACCGAGTGCTCGATTCCTACCGGTGGAGGTAAGAAAAATGACTCGCTCAAAACCTAACGCGCAAACGATCCTCTGGACCGCGACGATCCTCCTGTTTTTCGGGCTGATCTTCTCACTCGTCGTCTTTTCTGAATACGCCTGGCTCTCGGCCGCGCTCGGAGCCGCGCTCATCGGCACCATGGTGGCGCTGGTCTTGCGCAACCGCGCCGCCCTGAAAGGGCGCGCCATGGCTTACGGCACGAACTCGCTGATCACCGTGCTTTTGGTGATCTCGATCGTCGGCGTGCTCAACTTCCTGGGCAATCGCTACCCGCTCAAGGCGGACCTGACCAAAAACAAGGTCCACACCCTCTCCGACCAGACCGTCAAGCTAGTCAAGGGCCTGGACAAGCCACTTAAGGCGACCCTGTTCGCGACCGCCCAGCAAAAGGAGGCACATCGCCCCCTGATGGAGAGCTACAAAGCCCTTAACCCCAAGTTCGAGACGGAATTTGTCGATCCGACCCGCGAACCGACGCGCACACGCTCGGCCGGCATCAAGAAGGACGGAACGCTTGAGCTGCGCTACGGCGCCCGCGACACCAAGGTCGAGGAGCTGACCGAGGAGAAGATCACGAACTCGATGATCAAGATCCTCAAGGACCGTTCGTCGAACGTGTGCTTCGTAACGGGCCACGGCGAAAAGTCGATCGAAGCGCAAGACGCCGAGGGCTACTCGGCCGTCAAGCAGGCGCTCACCGCACAGGCCTATGAAACAAAGAGCATCAGTCTCGTCCAAGATCTCAAGGACGGCAAAATCCCGGCCGAATGCGACGCGATCGCGGTGCTAGGCGCCAGCAAGGC
>CAYXVB010000044.1:10168-23790 GCA_964467785.1 uncultured Bacteriovoracaceae bacterium | reverse complement strand
GACGAAGCCATCTTGTGCGGATTTCAAGGCGCGTTCGATCGCGGCGCCATATCTTCTTATCCACGTTCCCAACTCGGGGAGTTCCATCGTGTTCGACATCCGCGCAGCCCACTTCTTAGCGTCCCTGGGACCGAGACCCTGGCCGCCCTCCTCGACGCTTTGAGACGCGTGGGCGATCGCCCGTTCATAAACCTTGATCCATCGCGCGACACTTGCAGGCTTCATGCGCCTGACGGTTTCCCTGGCCCAGGTATCCGCCTCCGCCCCGTACAGGCCGAACCCGCCATCCCGAATGGGCTTTTTCGCGAAATCGAAGGCGGTTTCGTATCCGGAGGGCTTTTCAGAGGGCCGAGGAGTTTTCGCCCCGCCCGAGCCATGAGCGACCGCGACAGGTGCCGCGGATTGCGCGCTCCGTAAACTCGCGTAGGCGTCATTGATTCTTTGCTGCAGTCTGGCCGCTTCGGGGTCTCCCGGATTTCGATCCGGATGATGGATCGACGACAGCCTTCGATAGGCACTCTTGATTTCCTCGGGAGTCGCATCAGCACTCACTCCGAGGATCTGATAAGGGGATTGCTCCGCCAACGCGATCCCGCTCAAATGCAGAACCAGCAGCAATGACGCAAACGCTCGCCTGACCAGAGAGTCAATGCGCCTACTGTCGATTTGCAGGTGGACCTTCATTCAATGTGTCCATGGTCTCATCTCAAGTGCCTGCAATCAACTGCAGCGGAGCTGGCCAAGTGGTGCTTTTCACCCGGGGGAGGCCCATGGTTTAATCCTAGTTCCATGATCGAAAAGTACGACTCACTGATCCAGCGCGGTCCAAACCTCCACACGCTCGACGGCGACTGGGAGGGCACGAAATTCCGCCGACGCATGACCGTCATTCAGCTTCCCGGCGGAAAACTGCTGATTCACGGCGCCATTCGTCTACGCGACGAGGACTACGTTTGGATCGACCGCCTAGGTCGGGTCGCTTGGATCATCCTTCCCAACGCTTTTCACGTGAGCGAGGCTCATCACTACAAAGCCCGCTACCCTCACGCCAAAGTCCTCGGCTCGGCGGAAGCGGTCAAAGCCGTCTCCAAGCGCTGCCCAGCCGACGGCACCCTGCCCGCGGACTGGCCTTCGGAGATTCGGGTCGATGTCGAGTGCCTCCTGCTCGAGGGCACCCGGATGCTGGGAGAGATCGTTCTATTCCATCACCCTTCGCGCACGCTCGTCCTGTGCGACGCCGCTTTCAACATGCGTGTGAAGACGCGCGGCTTTGAAAGGTGGTTCTTCCGCTGGAACCGGATCGACCAGCGCTTCGGACCAAGCCGGATCTTTCGCGGCTTTTTTTCCAAGGATCGGGCGCAAGTGCGAGCGTCTTTTGAGCGGATGCTGGCTTGGGATTTTGATCGGATAATTGTCAACCATGGCGATGTGCTGGAGACCGGTGGGCGGGAGGAGTTCGCGGAATTCCTGAAAGATTTCTAACGCCCCGTCAGCCGTTGCAACAGTCCGGCACAAATGGCATCTTGAGAACCATGAGCAAACTTCAGGTCATGAGTACCGCGGCTCTCGCCGCTTTTGCCTTCGTTTCCTTTTCTTCCTGCGCTCATCATCGCGACGTCCGCCCGGGGGCGGACGGAGTCCATCGGGTGATGGTCCGAGCCGAAGGCAAGGAGTCCGCCGAGCGCGACGCCATCAGCCAGGCCGAGCACTACTGTCAAATGAGCAGCAAAATGCCTGCCTTCATGGAAGAGAAGACTTCCTATACAGGCTCAATGGACGAAGCGACCCGCGACACCGTCCGCAAGGCGTCCACCGCGGCCATCCTCCTCGGTGGCGCTGCTCACGGTTCTCAGAGCACCCGCACTGGCGGCAATGTCCTCGGCTCCGCGGGCGCAGTCGGCAGGGTCATGACCAGCGGCGACGACTATGCCACGGAGATGAAGTTCAAGTGCCAGTGAGCGTTTGAGACCCTCCTAACGTTTTTGGTCAGCTCGCCAGCTCATCGCGTACTCGGGCCACTCCACCGCCTCGGCGGCGGCCGTCGGCCGCAGCGGGCGATAGGTGTCCACCATGACCGCAATTTCCTGAGTTTTCGTTTTCGAAGCGGCGTTCTTCTCGGCGTTGGGGTGCGGCCCGTGATGAATCCCTTGGGGATGCCAGGTGATCGCGCCCGCGCCGATTCCCTCGCGAGAGAAGAAGTTGCCCGCATGATAAAAGAGCACTTCGTCAAAATCGATGTTGCGATGATAGAAAGGCACCTTCATCGCGCCCGGCTCGCTCTCCAACGGACGCGGAAGGAACGAGCAGATCACGAAGTTTTTGGCCAAAAACGTGGTGTGCACGCTCGGCGGCAGATGATAACGCGGAGAAATGATCGGACGGATGTCATCGACGTTCAATGCCCAGGGAGCGAGATCCCCCTTCCAGCCGGCGGCATTCATCGGATTCCAGGGGTAGAACACGCGGGTCCATTCCCCTTCGCGCTTGATCCGGAGCTCGAATTCTCCGGCGGCATTCGCGCCGTCGCGGCGCTCTTCGGCCGGAAGCGACGGCGTCCGCATCACCATTGGATCAAACTGCGCATGGCGACCGAGCATCCCTCGATCCGGAAGGTCGATTTCGGTCGGTGATTCGACAACCAGCCAAGTCGTGGCGCTCGTAGCGATAAAACGATAGGTCGTCCCGCGCGGGATCACGAGATAGTCGCCCTTGCGATAAACGATGTCACCGTAATCGGTCTGGAGCGTGCCCGCCCCTTCGTGCACGAAGCGCACCTCGTCGCCATCCGCGTTGCGGACGAAAATGCCCATCGTCCCGGCGAGCTTGGCGATACCGATGCGGCAATCGGAATTCTCCAGGAGATAACACGGCTCCGCCTCCGGCAGACCTTCGGTCTTTGAGGCGAAATACGAACGCGGTCGATGCCCCCCTTCGATCCGCAGCCAACCAGTCGGAGGATGCCGGTGATAAAGATGGCTCGCACGGCCAAAGAAGCCCTGGCGTCCATGCTCCTCTTCATAGGTCCCCTCTGGGACATTCACATGGGGCTGCGGCGAGTAGGCACCCTGCGCCCAGCCAAAACCCGTGGGCAAGTTCTTGTCTATTCCCTTCGACATGCGGAAGTCTCTCCTTGTTGAATCCATAATTGGGTAGCAGTGGGGAACGGCCATTGCAACTTCTCCAGCCGAAAAAGGAGATTCCGCCATGGCAAACCCCACCCCTTCCCCGAATGAACCCCTTTCCGCCACTGTCCATGACGCCGCCGATCGTTTCGCGCAGCAAGTCAACAAGCTCGAGATCAAAGAAAAGATCGATCAGATCAGCGATGCCGCCCATGGCGCCAAAAACGCGGTCAACGACTTCTTCGATGATGCGTACGCCTGGTTCAAGAGCAACGGCGGCAAGGCAACAGTCGTCGTTGCCACCGCGACGGCGGCAGGCTTGATCGGCTACTATATCGGCCGAAATTCACAATCCGAGACCGGTGAGGTCCAAGATCTCTAAGCCAACTTAGAATTTGACCCGCCCCGGGCGGGCATCGTAGCGTGAGCCTCGGATGATCGTGCCCGCCCACCTTTCCACCCATTGCGCTCAAGGACTCCAAGAACTGGAGACCGTAGTGCAATGGGAGATCGGCACAGCTTCGAATTTCGTCTATGGAATCCTGGACTGGGAATCACACGAAGCAGCGCTCGTCGACTCCCACATCGGAATCCTCGATATCGCCTCCGAACTGCGCGGCCGTGGTTTTCGTCTGGCGTCACTGCTATTGACGCACACGCACTGGGATCACATCGGCGACTTGGAGAGTTTGCTCGGAGTCTATCCCGGACTGCAACTGGCCGCTCACCCAGCGGACTTGCACCGACTCAAGGCAAATGTGCGCCGCTATCCGGGCCTGAAACAAGTCCAAGATAGGGAAATCTTGCGACTGGGACGGTTTGAGATCGAAGCGATTCATACTCCGGGACACAGCGCCGGAGAGCTATGCTTTTATCTGCGTCATCCCGCGCCGGGGTATCTCTTTACGGGAGACACGGTTTTCATCCGCGACTGCGGGCGTACCGACTTGGAATCCGGCAGCACGGCACAAATGTTCGAAAGCTTACAGAGGATCAAGAAACTGCCTCCCGAAACCGTGATCCTTCCAGGCCACCATTATGCGCCGGAATGCGCATCGACACTCGAGACCGAACTTCGCGAGAGCGCCCCCTTTCGCTGTCTGAGTATTTCAGATCTCGAGAATCTTCCGTAGCTCGCCCTTGACGCTACGCATTGATGCCCATATAACACGCGGCACAAACTCATCTCTAAGAAGGAAAACCCGATGTCGAAACTTTTTGTTCTCGCAATGTCTTCGATCGCCTTGGCTTCGTCGGCCTTTGCCGTGGATCTCTTTCCGGGCCAGACCACCAAGGTGGACGCCACCTACCGTTGTGAAGCCGCGGGCGGTGGAGCAGCTTTCCGCGTTCCCGCTCCCGGCGTGCCGGCGCGCGTTTGGCAGACCGAGATGGGCGATGAATTGGGCCTTGAGCTCGAAGTGACCCGGTTCCTTCAGGCTCGCTGTCCTGATTGCTATTTTTTTGAAGCTCGCCTCGGCGGAAAAAAAGCCCCGGTCATGTTCGTTCGCGGAGTCACGGAAGTGACCCCAAACGGTAACTTGTTCTTGCATTACTCGCTGATTGATCCGGCCACTAAGAAGGTCGAAGAAACTTTGAAGTTCCCCTGCAAGCCCGTGAAGAAGAACTAAATCCAAATCCTCAGCGGCTGTTTTGAAATCAAATTACCCTGACCCGCATGGAATCGCGCAAAGACTTCATGCGGGTCTTTTATTTTTTTTGCTATTGCAAAATGCAAAGTAAGCCCTTGAAAGTTGAGATATTTTGCCGTTTATCAATGGCTATTTTCTTGACCTTATATTGCATCAGCGATAGTGACCTCCCCTTATGAAGAAGCCATTTTTCGCAGTTCTTGGCCTGTCCCCCCTGCTTTTAGTTCTGAATCTGGCTCTTGCCTCAACGCAAGCGCTCGCGCAGCCACGGGACGCCACGCTCACTCTGAATCCGGGACGCAAGATTTTCTACCGCACAGTGACCGCCAAACCCGGAATGCCCACCCTGCTGTTGGCCAATGGTCTCATCTACGATCTCAGGAACTGGGATCACTTCATCGCGCTCTGCGAATCCAAAGGATACGGCGTCATCCAGTTCGCCTTCAGCACTCAGCCCGAGTCCCTTCGGTTGCTCAAGGAAAGCCGCCCCGAATTCCTGAACAAGGGCCTGGAACTCGATGATCTCGCTGACGAGTTTTACGCGGTCTATCGCGCGGCCAATGTGACGGGCAAAGTGAATCTCGTGACCCTTTCCTACGGCTCGATCGCGGCCGAGTTCGCCCGCCTCCACCCCGAATTGGTCGAACGCATGATCATCATGTCTCCGCTGGTCGTACCGTCGGATCGTTACGATCCCAACGGCAAGCTCCTGCACTTCTGGCTCGACGGCTGGCGTAATACCGCCCGCTGGTTCGATCCGTTCGGACTTTGGAGCGCCACTTGGTACAACTACACCTGGGACGTCATTTACGGCAGCTTCCTCCGACAACGGATGGAAGACAAAGCGTCGATGGATCCTCACTACGTGCCCGAAGGAATCAATGCGGAAGTTTACAAGAAGTCCGTCTTCCACATGGTCCGCGCCGCGCGGGATTTTGACATCAAGGAGTACGCCAGACGCGCCGCTCTGCCGCCCGTGCACCTGATGCTCGCCTCCGAAGAAGACAAACCGGCCCTCGCGGACCAGCTCGCCTTTTGGGAACAGCTTCCAGAACGTGCGCAATTGACGATCTCGCTTTTTGCGCCGGCCTACCACGCCTTGGCCGGAGCCAATCCCATCGAGAGCTATGCGTGGATGGACTACGTGCTCGACAAAAAGACCGCGCCCGGAACCGGCTCGGCTTTCATCATCCGCACCGGTGAAAAGCCGACAGCTGAGCGCATGACCTACCCTCAGCTCAAGCAACGCTTGAACGCGGCTGGAGTTGAAATCCAGCAGGGTTCACACTAAAATTCCAGCATTGGAGTCCTGCACTGGAGGCACGGAAAAATGCTGGGTGACTTTTGGTTTGGCATTAGTCTTCCGTTCCGTGCATTGCGATGGATCGCGAGCGACCTGAAACTGACCCTGCTCAGCCTTTTCCCGGCCATCCTGACACTGGTCCTTTACGTTTTCCTCTGGCGCTTGCTGATGGGGACGCTCGAAGAGCAGATCGCCCGAGCCTTCATGGCATGGGGTTGGAATCCCCGCGGCTTTGGCGCGGACGCCGTCCTCTGGCTATCGCGCTTGATGCTCATGCTGACGGGGGCCTGGAGCTTTTCATTCTGCGCCGCCATTCTGTCACTGCCTTTTCTGGACTTTCTGGCGGAACGAGCGGAAACCGTCGTCCCTCCGGGACTGCCGCCCGTGCCCTCCGCCGGCTGGAAGACTCGCGCCGTGTGGCTATCTCGCGACGTCGTAAAAACACTGGTGCTCGTCGCAGTCGCCGCGGTAGCCCTGGTGCTGTCTTGGATCCCTTTGCTGAATCTCCTCTCGTTCGCGCTGACCTGTCTGCTGATCACCTTGCAATACGTCAGTTATCCACAAAGCCGACGGGGTCATGGTTGGGCGGAGTCCATGCACTTTCTTCTCACGGAACTTCCCGCCAGCTTGGGATTCGGCTTAGCGTTGAGCATCCTTTTTGCCATTCCGGGAGTTTCCGCGCTCACTCTACCCCTGGCGGTCGTAGGCGGTACGGCCCTTTTTGCTCGTCGCTCCGCAACGAAGGTTCGGCAGGTCTCGATTCGTTCCAACCGACTCGGCTGAATCTTCGTCTTTCTTCTCCCCATTTCTCCCCACTTCGTCCCACCCGCGCCGTCAGGCAAAACCTGCCTATCGAGGCCTAGCGAACAAACACCGATGCGTCCCATGGAGTGGAGAGGCTCCTAACGCATGAATCGCAAATACGTCGAACTGGGCGCGCTGGTCGGAGCCGCCGCATTGCTCACGGGCTGCCTCCGTCTGGGAAACAACGTCGTACAGAATGAAAATCCGGACAAGATCACGGGTTACTATGAGTCCCAAGCGCAATCGCTGGAACTCTGCTCGCAGAACTCCCCCACTGCGAAGACACTATGTTCCCCCGTCGCGACCAATCTTGTGCCAGCCATGATCGGATCGGTCTTGACCAATCCCTTAGCTTTGATCGTCAAGGACTTGTCTATTGGGAAGGCATATTTCGTAGGACTGAATGAGAGCCAACCCGCGCTCCCCGTCTATGTGGACCCAAAGAGCCTGGACCTCTCGTTTATTGGCTCCACGGGCAGCGAGATCCTCTGGGCCGACGAAGCGTGCACGACCAAACTTTACATCGAGGAGGAGGGCGCGGTCATCCGAGGCAAGGGACCCTTTACCTCCGGCAGCAAACTCTCGCTCTCCGGACGAGTCCAACTCGAAGTCGACGTCATCCGTGTATTCGAAGGCAGCTGTTCCGATTCACTCACGCAGATGGCCAAGTGCTACGAGCACGCGAAGTATTGCGGCGGCGCGACGGATGCGGAAAACTCGGCGAACCAGGCTTGGGTGCAAAGTCTCTTTGACGCCTATATCCAAGCCGGAACGATGACCCTGGCGGACATTCCCACCGTGACTCGCACCGCCTATCACGTTTCCTATCAGTGAGGGGTGTGCTAGAATTTAAAAATGCGTCTCTCCAACACGATCGTACTGGCCAGCTCGAATCGCGAGAAGTTCGAAGAATTCAAGGCGCTCTTCAGCGCTTATCCGGAGATCGAGATCATCCCTGCCAACCAGATCATCTTCAATGCCGACAAGCTGGGATTCGTGGAAAAGTTCAACACATACATGGAAAACTCGGTCGCCAAAGCGCGCACGGCCGGCACGGCCTGCCACTACCCGATCTTGGCCGATGACTCCGGGCTCGAAGTCGACGGACTCGACAGCCGCCCCGGCGTGCGCAGTGCCCGCTTCGCCCCGCCACAAGCTGGCGTGACCCAAGACCAGGCCAATACGCTGCTGCTACTGCGTGAGCTCGGCAGCAAACCGCGCCAGGCCCGCTTCGTCTGCTCACTCGTGCTACTGATCGAAGGAATCATGCTCAAGTCGACTGGCATCCTTGACGGTACGATCGCCGAGGCGCCCCGCGGCACCAACGGCTTCGGCTATGACCCTGTTTTCATTCCCCGCGGCACCTCGCGGACCCTCGCAGAGATGACCGACGGCGAGAAAAACACCATCTCTCATCGCGCTAAGGCCCTGCATGAGCTGATGAACCAGGTGAAGGCCCACGGAATCGTCTTCGCGAAGCCGTGACGGATTTCAGCCGAGCGGCCTATACCGTCATCGTCAGCGACATCCATCTGGCTGACGCCGAGCCCCCGCATCGGTATAACCCGTTATGGAAGCGCTTCAAGCGCCCCAAGTTCTTCATCGACTCGCAGTTTAAGACTTTCCTCGAGCACATCGACCGGAGTTGCGAAGGCCCCGTCGAGCTGGTGCTCAACGGAGACATCTTTGACTTCGACTCCGTGATGTCGCTGCCCCCGCCTCCGCTCCCCCACGAGCTTCGCTATCACTGGCTCGAGCGCATCCGAGGGCTAAGCTCCGAGGAGGCCAAATCGCGCTTTAAGCTGCGCATCATCCTCACCGACCACGGGGTCTGGCGCGATGCCCTCAAAGAATTCGTCCTCAAAGGGCACCGGCTGGTCTTCGTCATCGGCAACCATGACATCGAGCTGCAATGGCCCTCGGTGCGCGAAGATCTAATGACCATGCTGGGTCTTCCCGAAGAAGCGCGCGCGCGCGTCCGCTTTTGCGAGTGGTTTTACATCTCGGGCGGCGACACTCTGATCGAGCACGGCAATCAGTACGACAACTACTCGGCGTGCGTGAATCCGATCAACCCGCTCATCAAGAAGGGCTTCAAGATCAAGGTGCGCACGCCTTTCGGCAACCTCGCGGGTCGCATCATGCTCAACGGCATGGGGCTGATGAACCCGCACGTGGACAGCAGCTATATCAAGGGTTCGCTTGCGGAGTATCTGGCCTTTTACTTCAAATACGTGGTCCGGACGCAACCGCTGCTGATGTATACATGGTTCTGGAGCGCGCTGGCGACGCTGAGCTACTCGGTGGCCGAAGGACTCCTGCCGGCAATGCGCGATCCACTCACGATCGACGACCGAGTCGAGGACATCGCCCGTCGCGCCAACGCCTCAAGCCGCATGGTTTGGTCGCTTCGCGAGCTGCACGTGCATCCGGCGATCTTCAATCCGTGGAAGGTGCTGCGCGAGCTCTGGCTCGATCGCGCTATCATTCTTGGCCTCATCTTCTTCGGGAGCTTTCAATTCTTTTCGGTCGCCAACATCTTCGTACCCGTGGGTTTCCGGTGGTTCGCAGTCCCATTTTTCCTACTGCTGCCGCTGTTGATCTTTTACTCCCGTTCGATCCAGTCCGAGGTGGCCAAAGCCGAAAAAGACGCGCACGAAGCGGCCCCCCTCGCCGCGCGCATTGCCCGGGTGCGGCGGGTGGTCCAAGGTCACACCCACCACGAGCTGCACGCGATGTTCGGCGGGACCGAGTACCTGAACACCGGAACCTGGTCCCCCGCCTACCATGACGTCGAATGCACGGAACCCTACGGGCGCAAATGCTTTGCCGTGATCCGCCCCTCCGCGCCGGGCGAAAGTCGGATCGCGGAACTTTACGAGTGGTCGGAGAACCGCGCGATCAGGTTGCCCGGGCCTGCGATTGAGGTGACCAAAGAAAGCGATAGTATACCCACTTGAGGTACTCCATTACGGTCACATGGAGGCCGTGGATGCTCTCGCGCCATTCATTGCTTTCGAAGGGTTCCTGAAAGGCCGAAAGCGTCTCGATCTGGATGTTGAGCCCGAGCGCCGCGAAGGTGCGAGCGAACATCATTTGCGAGCGACGCATGTGATAGGACGAGGTCACCAGGAGGATCTTTTTCCATCCTTTGTCCTGGGCCATGCGGGCCAGCCAGATGGCATTGGTCTCGGTATTGTAAGACTCCTTCTCGATCAACACGTCGGCCACCGGGACGACTTCGCGGACCCCCGAACGAAGGTGCTTTTTGAATGTGTTCCAGGTGGTTTGCGGCCCCATGCCCGAGAGATACAGGAGCGGCACGCGGTCATCGGCTTCGGGGTCGATCTTCTCCCCCGCCGCTTCACGCGCGGCCTTGAGTTTGATGCTGGACTCCCAGTACCGATACCAGAGGTCCCCGGCGGCGGCGATCCGCCCCCTGCCCCCGGCCAGACAAACAATGGCATCCACCGACGGCAGGTGAACACCATCGACCGTGTCCTGATAATCATAAATTTCGCTGGCCAGCACGAGGGTCAGAATGAACATCCCCGCGGCAACCCCAAGTAAAGTTGCCGAAATCAGAGCGATATAGCGCTTTAAGCGCCTCGGAAGCTGGACCGACCAACGAAGCATAAGAATTACTATCTTATACTGAAACCGCTCCCGACTGCAGGGCCCAATTTTCGGGCTTGCAAATACCGAAGGGTTCTACTAGTGATTGGACCTTCTTAAGGACTTAAGGAAAGGTTTATAGCCATGGCACGTTTCTGCGAAATTTGTGAAAAGGGTCCCACTACCGGCAACTTGGTTTCCCACTCGAACATCAAGACCCGGACCCGCTGGCTGCCCAACCTCAAGCGCATGAAGGCTGTCGTCGCCGGCACCACCCGCACCCTCCGCGTTTGCACCCGCTGCATCCGCTCGGGCAAAGTGGTTCGCCCGGTCAAGCGCACCTACAAGCCGGCCGCTCAGGCCAGCTGACCGCTGAGCAGGCAGACTGCGAAAGAATTTTAGACCCCGCCTAGGCGCTCGTTCGCCTGGGTGGGGTTTTGTTTTGTCCTAGGCTTGCTGTCCAAGTTTAGGTATTCCCGCACGCCTTCCATCACTTCCAAGGCGACAGCCGGGACTGGCTCACGACTGAGTGCAGCCTCTGGCCTCTCGCAAGGTTCAGGCAGGAAGGCTTTCGATTCGTCGATGAGATCCTGTTTCGTCACATTCCTGCATCGAACAGAGATTTCCTCGAACGGGACATCTACCGTGGCATCCACCACGCCAAAAGCGCGCACGTCGGTCTGAGTGATGAGTTTGGGCGGAGGCCCCATGAAACTCTCGCCATAACCGACTGAGACGCGAATGACCGGACCTTTGACCTGTGTTTTTGAGTTGTTCAGAATATTGATGAGGGGATCGGAGAGCGAATCCACTGTGACCATCAAGGGGCCTTTTTCAGTTTCCCGCACTCGTCGGCCGATGAAACTTGAGGCCTGGTAGTTCTGTCCGCCTATCCGTCCCCAGGGACCGACCCGGCCGAGCGCTCCACGAACCAGCTTGCCATGATCGTAGAGCTTGCAGGTCACCGTGACCTGAGCTTCCTTGCTGTCGTTGGCGGGGCGAAATTCGTCGAGATTTTCGGCAAAAAACTTGATCGACGGGTTGTCTTCGATCCGGGAACTGATCTGGTAATTTCGGTCGTCGATAAAACCGGGATCGCCCGGCTCGAGATCCCCATTCATGACCGAGATGTATTCGTGGATCTGATGAGCCGCTCGCCGGGCCAGGGAGGGAATCGCATCCAGATCAACGGTGTTGAACTCGATCAACGGCGGCTTACGCTTGGGAAAATTACGGGCTTCCTTCCGGACCTTCCGGCCGTTCTCCTCCACCCAGATCTCCTCATCCGTGAAAGAAACTTTAGTCCTTTCGATCGCCCGATCCAACTTGTCGAAGTCGATCTCCTTGAGATCAATCTCACCGTTTTTGGCCATGGCCCGCAGAAGCGCACTGAGCTTCTTGGTAGCGCTCACCCAATGGGCGGACCGCGTATCGCCGCCTGAGCTCGAATCGCCGCCCTTATCAGCAATCACCGGAGTAAAATCCTTACCTGCCGGCTCCGCGGAAGCGGCATCGGTGAGCCCCAGGTACGAGATCGTCAGAATCGCAAATGAACACCATTTAGCACTCATGACCGACATTTCCTCACCCCACGCATTGAACAGGTTATCACGCTGTCCCGACCGAATGTCGGGCATTCTATCCCGTTAAAAGGCCGGCGGCCCTTCGCCAGCTTCCTGACGCGATCGGAGTTCTCCTCAAATCCTGAGTTTGGCCCAAGCCCGGAGAGCGACGCGGCTTTATGCGCCACGCTCCGGGCTCGGGCGAAATCCAGGCGTGATCAGATCTCGTCGATTCGAATATCGAAATCGTCCCTCAGCAAGGCTTTCAATTCAAAAACGCCCAGCGGAAAGTAATCGTCGAGATTCAACGCATGCACGACCGCATTTCCGCCGCCGTTGTTCCACCAGCTGGCCCGATATTCGAGCTCATTAGCCCGGCTGACACAAACGAGGTAAATGGGCTTCCCCTCTAGCGGTTGCAGCACGAATTCATAGCGGGCCGAGCGATAGGCATGGACCTCCTGCTCACTCTCCATGGACCACGGTTGAAGATTGAAGCGATAGGTTTTCTTTCCATGACTGACCAAGTTGACCGAGGACAAGCGTGCATCGAAAGTCATTTCAGACCTCAGCTCCCTATCGTTCGTGGATGGTTGAAAAAAACAGGCGGACGAAGGCGCGGAAAGTCCCGCAAATTCCTTGAACTTCCGGATAGGCCCTTGACCACCGGTCTGAATCCATCGATCGCTCAAGAACAGATCATGCTTGAGGGTCAAACGAATGGGCCCACGAAGATTTTCGACAGCTGTATCTCGAAGCGCCGCTGCCGCGCCTCCACCGTCCGCCCTCGAATTGGAGACCAGTGCGATCGCCAAGAACATCGCCGATACGACCGACATTCCTAAATTCACCGACTTGCGATTCATTTTCATAAAAGTTTTCTTTCAGATTTTAGATCTTTATCGATATTCACAACGAGCGGTCACTCGGACCTCCCCGAAATCCTGCGAGACCTCGCCTTCCCCGACGATAGAGGGGCGACTGGACATGTCGTAGTCCGCGGTCGAAAGCGACAGACGATTCTTGTCCGCTTCGTGCATCACCTTGCGATTGGCGAAAGTGAGCAACAGATTGCCATCTTGAATTGGGCCCGCTTGTGGATCCCGCTGACCGGTTCCGATGAACCAGCACACGTCCGCAAAACCGCCGCCCGAAAGGGGGATCAACGTGCGTTGGGCATCCGCTTCGCTCATGAAGACTCGATCCGTCTTGGCCTCAAGACTCAAGCACCCGCTTGCGATGCCCAAGGCGTCGCGAGCTTCCGGCTGATCGGGATATGTGAATGACGTGAATCCACTTTTATCGAACCGCACTGGACGCGCTGGGTTCGTGGCACCGGGACGGCTCATGAGGTTTCGGATGGCGACGACTCGATTCTCACTCGCGAGCTCGATGTCGCAGTGATAGAGCCCCGGGAGTTCGGATCCGGACGATACGCCGGCCACATCCTGGGTTTGAGCCTGTGCCGAGTACTGAATCGCCGTCGCGATACCGAGCACCGCCATGATCGACAACTTCCACACCTTCTTTTGATTCTGTTTCAACATATTCAGCCTCCTTCAGCTGT